>JALZMG010000388.1 GCA_030858325.1 Actinomycetota bacterium
GCTGCGGACCGCGGGCGCCGGAGCGCACGGTGCGGACCGGGGCGACCGCCAGCGCGGCCGCGGGGACGGCGATCAGGACCGGTGGCCGCCAGGTGGCGGCGACGGCCGTGACGGCGAACGCGACGACGAGCAGCCCGACGTACAGCCAGCGCGTGCGGCCGTCACCGAGACGGACGGCCAGTGTGCGCTTGCCGGCCACGGTGTCCGACGGGATGTCGCGCAGGTTGTTGACGACGAGCAGGGCGCAGGCCAGCGCGCCTGCTGCCGCGCCCATGACGGCGGACAGCGCGGTGACCCGCTCGATCGCCGCGAACGTCGTGCCCGTCGTGGCCACGAGCCCGAAGAACACGAACACGAACACCTCGCCGAGACCGGCGTACCCGTACGGCCGGGGGCCGCCGGTGTAGCCCCATGCGGCCAGGATCGCCGCCGCGCCGACGGCGAGCAGCCACCACGACGTCGCTGCGGCCAGGACGAGGCCGGCGACGGCGGCCACACCGAGCGCAGCGAAGGCGGCCAACTTCACCGCGCGCGGCGCGGCGAGACCAGAGGCGACGAGGCGGACCGGACCGACCCGCGCGTCGTCGGTCCCGCGCACGCCGTCGCTGTAGTCGTTGGCGTAGTTCACGCCGACCTGCAACGCCAGGCTGACGGCGAGCGCCACGCCCACCCGCCACCACATGATCGAACCGTCGCCGACGGCGGCACCTGCGCCGATGGCCACGGGCACGACGGCGGCGGGCAACGTGCGCGGTCGGGCGCCCTGTATCCAGCGGTTCATGGCTGCGCCATGATGGGGCGGGTGGGCCGTTCAGGGCAACTGCGGATCAGTCTCCGCGACTCGATGATCCGCCCGTGAGCGCCGATCTCGTCGTCATCGACCTGCCGGGCGGCCCGGGGTTCGTCGGCGCGCTCCGGCAGGTGTGGGATCGCGGCGACGCCGCCTTCCCGCTCGACCGGCGGCTCCCAGGTCCGGCGCGCCAGGCGCTGCTGGCGGCGATGGCGCCAGGCGCCGTGATCGACGAGCGCGGCGAGTCTGCACTCCCTGGCGGCCGTCCCGTCGAGCCCGGCGACGCGCTCGTCGTCGCCACCAGCGGGTCAACCGGCGAGCCGAAGGGCGCCGTCCTCACGCACGAGGCGGTCACGGCGTCTGCCCGTGCGACGAACGCCCGCCTCGCCCTCACCGCCGACGACCACTGGCTGGCCTGCCTCCCGCTCGCCCACATCGGCGGGCTCTCGGTCGTCACGCGGGCGCTGGTCGCCGGCACGGCGCTGACCGTCATCGACGGGTTCGATGCCGCCACCGTGGACCGCAGCGAGGCGACGCTCGTGTCGCTCGTCGCCACAGCACTGGCGCGCATCGATGCCACGCGCTTTCGTACGATCGTGCTCGGCGGCGCCGCTCCCCCGCCCGTGCTGCCGCCGAACGTCGTCACGACGTACGGGATGACGGAGACGGGCAGCGGCATCGTCTACGACGGGGTGCCCCTCGACGGTGTGGAGATCCGGCTCGACGGCGACGGGCAGATCGACGTCCGTGCGCCGATGCTGCTGCGCGCGTATCGCGACGGGACGGCCCCGCTGCGCGACGGCTGGTTCGCCACGGGCGACCTCGGCGGCTGGCTGCCCGATGGCCGGTTGGCCGTCGACGGGCGGGCCGCCGACGTCATCGTCACCGGTGGCGAGAAGGTCTGGCCGGCAGCCGTCGAGGCCGTGCTCCGTGAGCATGCGAGCGTGGCCGACGTGGCCGTCGTCGGCCGGCCAGACCCCGAGTGGGGCCACGCCGTCACCGCCTACGTCGTCGCGGCAACGGCGACGGCACCGCCGACGCTCGCCGAGCTGCGCTCGTTCGTCAAGGACCGGCTGGCTCCGTACTGCGCGCCATGCGCCCTGGAGTTCGTCACCCAGATCCCGCGCACCGCGCTCGGCAAACCGCGGCGCGCCGAACTCGCCCGCGCGTCTGCGCCGGACTGAGGCTCACTCGTCGGCGCGCAATGCCTGCTGCAGCGCGCAGAGCCCACGATGCTGGAGCGACTTCACGGCACCGACTCGGCGTCGCGTCACGCGCGCCACGTCGTGCAGGGAGAGATCGGCGACGAACCGCAGTAGCACGACGGCCCGCTGTTGTGTACTGAGGCCGTCGAGCGCCTGCTGCAACGCGGGGTCGAAGATCTCGACGCTGCCGCTGTCGTCGGCGCGCTCGGGGACGTCGTCGCTGACGACCACGGGGCGTGTACGACGGCGGCGCCAACTGTCGACGATCCGGTGGTGGGCGATTGTGAAGACCCAGCGGCGCAGCGCATCGGCATCGCCACGAAATCGAGGCAGGTTCCGCGCGACGTGGAGGAAGACCTCTCCCAACACGTCCTCTGGATCGGCGACGCGTTGCGATCGGAGGTACCCGAGCACGGCCGGCGCAAGGTCGCGGTAGACGGCCGACGCGACGTCGTCGTCACCGGCTCGGTGCCGCACAGAGCGGGTCTGCAAGGCGATCGGCAGCCGCAGTTCGCTGACGGCGTCAGTCACCGACGTCGCCACCTCCCCGCTCGTCCTCCGGCGGAACGCCGGGGAGACCCTCCGGTGGCCCATCAGCCGTTCCCTCCGGCGGTCCGTCCGGGACGCCCTCCGGCGGGCCGCCCACCTGATCGTCGACAGGCGTCTCGCCTCGGCATGCGGCGCTCTGCGCGGCCAGTTCAGTGGCCGCCGCCGCCGCTCGCGAGAGACCATCCGTCGGCTCGACCTCGGCGAACGGCGGCGGGCCGAAGCACGGATCACCACTCGCCGGCACCTGCCCGGCCTCCTCGTCCGCGCACTGCGTCTCGCGGAACTCCGAGAACGCCTCCGCCTCGGCCTCGCGCGCCGCTTCGCTCTCGGGCTCGACACCGGCGAACGGTGGTGGGCCGAAGCACGGATCACCACTCGGCGGCACCTGCTCGCTTCCTTCGTCGGTCCCCTCGTCCGCGCACTGCGTCTCGCGGAACTCCGAGAACGCCTCCGCCTCGGCCTCGCGCGCCGCTTCGCTCTCGGGCTCGACACCGGCGAACGGTGGTGGGCCGAAG
>JALZMG010000422.1 GCA_030858325.1 Actinomycetota bacterium
TCTCGGAAATGGGAACCTCCGCGCCCAGAAGCCGTTCTGCCGCCGTCCGAGGGTTTCGTGCGGGGCATCCCTGCACGAAACCCTCGGGTGCGGTGAAAACCTCGCATGGGACGGGCGGATACCGTCACCGGCCGTGACTGCGACCGAGCCAGCTCTTCCCACGTCCGCGCACGCCGAGATCGCCAGGCGCATCCTCGACGGACGTACCGCCGCCGGAGGGCCTGCCGTGTCGCCGGACGGGAACCGCATCGCGTTCGTCGTCGCCACGATTGACCTCGACGAGAACACGACGCGCACTCGCCTCTGGCTGGCCGGCCCCGACGGCGAGCCGGCGCCACTGACGGCCGGGCCGCACGACGGCGCGCCGGTGTGGTCGCCGGACGGTCGTTTCCTCGCCTTCCCCTCCCGGCGCGGCGAGAAGGAGCAGGAGTCGACGTTGCACGTACTGCCCGTCGACGGGCCCGGTGAGACGCGCAAGGTCACGACGATGCCCGACGGCATCGACGAACTGGCGTGGTCGCCGGACGGGCGCTGGCTGGCGTTCACCAGCCGCACTCGCGACGCCCGCTACGAGGCCAAGGACGAGCGCTGGCAGGCGCCACGCAAGATCGAGACGTTCTTCACCCGCCTCGACGGCGAGGGCTGGATCTTCGATCGTCCCCGCCACGTCTACGTCATCGCCGCCGACGGGACCGGCACCGTCCGCAACCTGACGCCAGGCCAGTACCGCCACAGCGGCGTCGCCTGGCTGCCCGACTCGTCGGCAGTTGTCACCTCCGCGGCGCGCCACGAGGGATGGGATCGCGACCTGTGCGAGGACCTCTACGTCGTCGGGCTCGAAGGCGATGTCCGCGCCCTGACCGCGCGGACCGGGCTGTACGGCGCGCCGGCGGTCTCGCCGGACGGCACCCAGGTGGCGTTCCTCGGCGCCGACGACACCCGGACGTACCCGCAGAACATGCACGTCGGCGTCGTCGGCGTGGACGGCGGCGCGCACCGGTGGATCTCCCAGGATCTCGACCGCACGTTCACGCCGACCGCCGGCATCCGCCCGCCGGTGTGGTTGGACGACGAGACGTTGCTGGCGACGGCGGAAGATCGCGGCGAGACCCACCTCTACCGCCTGCGCGCCGACGGTGCGGCTGCGCCCGAGGCATTGACGGCGGGTGCGGTCACCGTCAGCGGGTTCGATGCGCGCGGCGGGCGCATCGCGATGAGCCAGTCGACCGTCGAGCACCCCGCCGAGATCGTCACGCTCGACGGTCCCGTGACCACGCTGACGACGAGCGTCCTCGGCTGGGAGCGCTTCGCCGTGCCGACGACGGACGGCAGCGACGAGATCGACGCATGGATCATGCGCCCGGCCGAGTTCGACCCGCGCCGTAAGTACCCCGTGCTGCTGAACGTGCACGGTGGCCCGTTTACGCAGTACGGCGAGACGTTCTTCGACGAGGCCCAAATGCAGGCCGCCGCCGGCTTCGTCGTGCTGATGAGCAACCCGCGTGGCGGCAGCGGGCGGGACACGGCGTGGGGCCAGTCGATCCTCGGCCCGCGCCATCCGGTCGCCCCCGGCACCGGGTGGGGGACGGTCGACGTCGACGACGTGCTGGCCGTGCTCGACGGCGCCCTGGCCCGCTACCGCTTCTGCGACGCCGATCGCGTCGGCATGCTCGGCGGCAGCTACGGCGGGTACATGGCGACGACGCTGGCCGGCCGCCACAGCGAGCGCTTCCGTGCCATCTGCAGCGAGCGAGCGGTCAACAACATGCTCTCCGAGGAGTGGTCGAGCGATATCGGCACCGTGTTTCGTGTCCAGCACGGGCCGACGCACCTCGAGGGCCCCGAGGAGTACGCCCGGCTGTCGCCGATCCGCGACGTGCGCGACATCGACGTGCCGCTGCTGATCATCCACTCCGAAAACGACCTGCGCTGCCCGATCAACCAGGCCGAGGAACTGTTCGTCGCGCTGCGCCTCCTCGGCAAGGACGTGACGTTCTACCGCTTCCCCGGCGAGGGCCACGAGCTGTCCCGCTCCGGCTCCCCACGCCACCGTCAGATGCGCGCCGAGATCATCCTCGACTTCTTCACCGAGAACCTGCACCCCCGCCGCAAACCCCGCTCCCGCGCCAAGAAGACATGACGCGATGAGCGATGAGCGGAGTATCCGCGCTCATCGCTCATGGCGTCTCTGAACACCACTCGTCGATGAGGCGGCGGGCGATGGAGATCGGCGGCGGGACGCGCGGCAGGTCGTCACGGCGGTGCCACGTCGCGTCGGCGATCTCGGTCGGGTCGAGCACGAGGTCGCCGGACACGTACCGGGCGCGGAAGCCGACCATCAGGCTGTGCGGGAACGGCCACGGCTGGCTGCCCCGGTAGCGGACGTCGCCGACGGTCAGGCCGACCTCCTCGCGCACCTCTCGCACCACGGCCGCCTCCAGCGACTCTCCGGGCTCGACGAAGCCGGCGAGGCAGGAGTACATTGTCAACTGCCATTGCACGCCACGGGCGAGCAGCACCTCCTGGTCCGGGCCGTCGTCACCACGCATGACGAGCGTGATCATCGCGGGGGCCAGGCGGGGGAACGCCACCAGCCGGCACGACGGGCAGCGCAGCGCCCGCGCGGCCGGCGCAGACTCGGTCGGCGTCGCGCAGCGCCCGCAGAAGCGATGCGTGCGCCCCCACTCGACGAGTTGTACGGCCCGCCCGGCGGCCAACCACGACGCCTCGCCGGCGCGCCCGTGAAACCCGTACAGATCGACGGCCGCCCCGTCGCTCGGGTCGTTGCCGCCCGGCACGTCGACAGCGATCCAGCAGGTCCCGTCGACGAGCCCGACGACGTGCTGCGGCCATGCCTCGTCGGCCGGCCGATCGTCGATCCACACCGCCGCACCGACGACGTGGACGTACGCCCGCCCGGCGACGGACTCCGGGGCCCGCAAGCACGGCTCGAAGCTGGTCACCGCCCGTTCGTACCAGATCCGGCCCGAGTGTTTCCGGCTGCCCGAGTGCCACGTGAGGGGACACCCCGCAGGAAACACTCCGCTGGCCGCAAACACTCGGGCCGACCTGCCAGACGTCAGCAGATCCGGGTGCTGCTGCGTGCCGGTGCGGCTCGTAGTGTCGCCGCCATGGTCAAGGACGCTCGTGCCGGCAACGTAGTCATCGTCGACGCCGTGCGCACGCCGATCGGGCGGCGCGGCGGCGGGCTGTCCGGCGTCCATCCGGCCGAGCTGCTCGGTGTCGTGCAGCGCGCCGTCGTCGCGCGCACCGACATCGACCCGGCGGCCGTCGACCAGGTCGTCGGTGGCTGCGTCAGCCAGGTCGGCGAGCAGAGCTTCAATGTCACCCGGACCGCGTGGCTGGCGTCCGGCCTGCCGTTGTCCACTGCGGCGACGACCGTCGACACGCAGTGCGGGTCGAGTCAGCAGGCGACGAACGTGGCCGCCGCGCTCGTCGGCAGCGGCACCGTCGACATGGCCATCGCCTGCGGCGTCGAGGTGATGAGCCGCATCCCGATCGGCTCCAACTCGTCGAAGAAACTTGGCCTCGGCGGGCCGATCCCGACGTCGTACTTCGAACAGTACGAGATGACGTCGCAGTTCGAGGGCGCCGAGCGCATCGCCGAGAAGTGGGGCGTCACCCGCGACGACACCGACCACTTCGGTCTCGCCTCCCAGGAGCGGGCGGCGCGGGCGTGGGCCGAGGGGCGCTACGACGGCCAGTGGGTGCCAGTCGAGGCCCCGGACGTCGACGCCGACGGCACGCCGAGCGGCGGCACGCACACCGTCCAGCGTGACGAGGGGTTGCGGGAGACGTCGCTGGAGAAGCTGGCCACGCTGAAACCGGTGGCACGCGAGGACGGCGTGCACACGGCCGGGAACTCGTCGCAGATCTCAGACGGTGCGGCGGCCGTGCTGCTGGCCACGGACGCGCGCGCCGCCGAGCTGGGCCTGACGCCGCGGGCGCGCATCGTCGACACGTGCCTCGTCGGCGTCGACCCGGTGCTGATGCTGACCGGTCCGATCGACGCGACCCAGCGCCTGCTCGAACGGTCCGGCCTGTCGATCGACGACATCGACGTGTTCGAGATCAACGAGGCGTTCGCCTCCGTCGTGCTGGCCTGGGCCAAGGAGACCGGCGCCGATCTGGAGCGGACAAACCCCAACGGTGGCGCCATCGCGCTCGGTCATCCCCTCGGCGCCACCGGCGCGTTCTTGATGACGAAGGCGCTGCACGAGCTGGAACGCATCGACGGCCGCTACGCCCTGGTCTCGATGTGCTGCGGCGGCGGCCTCGGCACGGGCACGCTGATCGAACGCAGCTGAAGACCCCGTTCTGTCCTTTCCGACCGGCCCGAACTGGCCTGGTCCGGAAGGACGGAACGGCCGGCGCGGCGCGCCGTGGTAGGCACGCGCCGTGCGCACGTCGGCGATCGCCGCCACGACCCTCCTCACCGCCGCCCCCCTCACCGCTGGATGTGGGAACGATGCACCGGTCGTGGCCGCGCCCGGCGTCGGCACGGTGGAGTTCGTGGTCGACGGGGACACGATCGACGTCATCGTCGACGGGACCGAGGAGCGCGTCCGCCTGCTCGGCATCGACACGCCCGAGACGCACGTCGACGACGGGCCGCCGGAGTGTTACGGACCGGAGGCGGCGGCGTTCACGACATCGCTGCTGCCGGTCGGGACCACGGTGCGACTGGAACGCGACATCGTCGGCCGTGACGACTACGGCCGGCTCCTCGCCTACGTCTACCGCGCCGACGACGGCCTGCTCGTCAACGAGGAGCTGCTGCGCCAGGGCTACGCGCAGCCGCTGACGATCGAGCCGAACGGCATCCTCGCCGACCGGTTCGTCGCCGCTGCCGTCGCCGCCGAGGCCGCCGGCGTCGGGCTGTGGGCGGCGTGTGCCGGATAGCGTCGAGCCGTGGCCGCCGCCTCGCTCGCCGAACGACTGGGCCACTCGCCAGATGCGCGGCTGGTCATCATCTCCTGCGACGACCTCGGCCTGTGCCACGCCGCCAATGTCGGCGTCGACCGCGCGTTGCACCAGGGCGTCGCCACGTGCGCGTCGCTGATGGTGCCGGCACCGTGGGCCCGCCACGCCGCCGCGCTGTGTGGGCCCGGCGACGACATCGGTGTGCACCTGACACTCAACGCCGAGCACGCCGCATACGGCTGGGGGCCGATCACGCATGCGCCGTCGCTGCTGTCGGGCGACGGCGGTTTTCCGGCGACGCTCGACGACCTGTGGGAGCACGCCGACCCTGACGAGGTGCGCCGCGAGCTGCGGGCGCAGATCGAACGGGCCATCGCCTGGGGCATCGACGTGACGCACATGGCCCCGCACCTGTCGGCGATCACGCTGCGACCGGAGTTTTTCGACGTCTACGTCGAACTGGCCGTCGAGTTCCGCCTGCCCGTGCGCCTGCCGTCGACGATCACCGCCGCCCAGGCCGGCTTTCCGTTCCGCCGCCTCGCCGCCGAGGAGGACGTTGTCTTCCCCGACCACTTCGACCACGACTGGCGCCCCGGCAGCCGCGAGCGCGTCTACACCGCCCTCGCCCAGCTGGCGCCGGGCGTCACCGAGATCCACGTGCAGCCGGTCGCCGACACGCCGGAGGTGCGCGCGCTGTCCGCGTCGGCCGAGCACTGGGTCGACGACCTCGAACTGGTGACGACCGATCCCAAGGTGCCCGAGCTGTTGGACGTCGCCGGCGCCGTGCTGATCGGCTATGCCGAGCTCAGGCAGGCGATGCGAGCCGGCTGAGCGCCGCTGCCGCCGCACCGGACCGCAACAGCTCGAGCAACGCGCCCGTCGAGCCGGTCGACTTGAGTCGGCCCTGCATGTAGGCCACGGTCGGGTCGAAGCCGGGCGCGATGACGTCGGTCAGCGGCACCGTGACGACGACGTCGGCGTCGTCTAGCCCGTCGACGCGCTCGTCCTTCTTGCCCAGCGCCAGGCGGTACTGGACGGTCGTCACGAGGTGCTCGGCTCCTCAAGGCAGCCGCCGCCGACGCTCACCGGCGCAGTGGGAACTCCCTCGAACAGGTCGCGCTCGCCATCGTCTTCGGGAATCGGTCCGACCAGCGAGCGGGCCAGGATCCAGTCCTCGAACGAGTACGCCGTCGCCAGCTCGTCGTCGTCCAGGCCGAACCAGAACTTCTCCGCCGGGTCGACCTGCGTGGCGTGCGCCCGCAGCGCGCCGGAGCGGGCGGCCATGTGACCGACGACGTTGATCCTGGTCGTGATGCGGTGGTCCATGTCGGGCCGCTCGAACCACTTCTCGTCGAACGGCGACTCGCCGTCGCGCCGCAGCAGCGCATCGTGGATGGCCAGCATGCGCGCCCGCGACCAGGCCGAGTAGTACAGCTTCGACGGCTGGAACGGCTCGCCGGCGTCGGGGTACCAGTCCGGGTCGCCGGCCCGGTCGAAGGCGAGCACGGAGATGTCGTGCACGCGCAGATGGTCCGGGTGCGGGTAGCCGCGCTGATCGTCGCTGTAGGTCAGGACGACCTGCGGGCGGGTGCGGCGGATGATCGCCACGAGGCGACCGGTGGCCTCGTCGAGGTCGGCCTGGCAGAAGCTGTCGGGGTGCTCGTTGGGCGGCGTGTCGGCCATGCCCGAATCCCGGTAGCCGAGCATGACGACCTCGTCGAAGCCGATGATGTCCGCCGACGCCTGCAGCTCGGCCGCCCGGAGCGCGCCGACCATCGCCCGTTCCTGCTCGGGAGTGAGACCGTGGAAGGGCTGGCCCTCCTCGCGCAGCGAGGCGTTCTGCAGGTCGCCCTCCTCGCCGCCGGTGCAGCACACGAGCACGGCGCGGACACCCTCGGCGTGGTAGCGGGCGACGGTCGCCGCGCCCTTCGACGCTTCGTCGTCGGGGTGGGCGTGGACGGTGAGCAGGGTCAGGCGCTCCGGCACGCGCCCCAGGGTATCGACGGGTCGGCGACGACGCCTCGGCGCCGGTGCCGTCCCGTACGCTCCTGCGCCGTGCGTTCCCGTGCCAATCCTGAAGCGGCCGCCGCCAGCTCGCTGCGCGCCGTCCTGCGCGGCGGGCTGCTGATCGGCGGCGTGCTGGTCGCCATCGTCGCCTGTGACACCGACGACGGTCGCCAGCTCGACGAGCCGACGGCGGAGCAACGGGCGAACATGCCGACGACCACGGCGACGTCGTCGACGCTGGCGTCGATCCCCGGTGAGTTCGGCGATTTCGGCGAGATCGGCACGGTGCCGGGCGCGCCGGTCAGCACCGCCCCGGCCGGCACTGCCGTGCCGTTCGCGT
>JALZMG010000429.1 GCA_030858325.1 Actinomycetota bacterium
GCTGCGCGCCGTGTGCAGTTTGGCGCCAGCCGCGCCGGCCAGCTCCGTCACCCGCCGCTCGATCGCCGTATGGATGTCCTCGTCGCTCGCCGCGAACTCGAACTCGTCGGCCCCCAACTCCACAGCAACATGATCGAGTGCGTCGAGGATCGCCCGGTGCTCCCCGTCGTCCAGCAATCCGGCCCGCGCGAGGCCCTCGACGTGCGCACGCGAGCCGGCGATGTCGTCACGCCAGAGGCGGCGGTCGAAGGCGAGGCTGGCGGTGTAGGCCAACAACGCATCGGCCGGTCCGCCCTCGAAGCGACCGTGCCACAACGTCGTGACCGCCACCGGGTCATGCCGATCGGTCACTGCTCCACCATGTCGTCGATGCAAGCGAGCAAGCGCCAGCGACCGGTTGCGATGCGCGCGACCGAGCGCCAGCGAGGGAGTGGCCAGCACCGGCCTGCGTGGCCGGGGAGCGCCATGGCGTCTGCGTGGCCGGGGAACGTAGTGACGGTCATCGGCACGACTCCGCAGGCAACCCGGCCAGGTCGCGCAGGCGTGCCGCCAGCTGCGCTCCGGGAGTGTTCTCGGTAGCGATGCACAGCAGCGTGTCGTCGCCGGCGACCGTACCGAGCAGCCCGTCCATACCACTGCGATCCAGTGCGGATGCAACGACATGGGCGCAGCCCGGCGGCGTGCGCAGCATCACCAGGTTCGCCGACACGCCGACCTCGCCGACCCACTCGCCGAGCACGCGTCGCAGCTGCTCGAACGGCACCAGTCGGTCCGACTCCAACGCCGGCAACGCATACGCGCTCTGCCCGCCAGGCACGCGCACCTTGATCACGCCGAGCTCGTCGAGATCACGGGAGACTGTTGCTTGCGTGGCGACGATCCCGGCGGCGGCCAGCAGCTCGAGCAGCTGCGGTTGCGTGGTCACCCGCCGCTGGCCGATCAGCCGGGCGATCGCCTGCTGGCGCTGCTGGCGGACGCTCACGGCGCCGTCACCCGGCAAGCGGCCCGATCTGCAAGGAGCAACCGACCGGAACGGGCCGGTTGCCGCATGCAGCGTCGACTGATCGGGGCGCTGATGGGTCTCACGGGCGGACCCCGGCGAGCCAGGCCAGCGCAGCGCGCGCCGAGTGCAGGCGATTGTGGCCCTGGCGGAACACGACGCTGCGCGGTCCGTCGATGACGTTTGGTGCCACCTCCAGCCCGCGGTGCGCGGGCAGGCAGTGCATGAACACCGCCGATGGGGCGGCGCCGGCCATGAGCGCGTCGTCGACCGTGAACCCCTCGAACGCCTGCTTGCGCGCCTCCTCGTCGTCTTCCTGACCCATGGAAACCCATGTGTCGGCGTGCACGGCGTCGGCCCCCTGGACCGCCTCGGCCGGGCGATGCGACTGCAGGACGTCGCCGGTACCGAGCAGCGCCAGCCGTTCCAGCTCGGATGGGTCGGCGTCGTAGCCGACCGGGCAGGCCAGCCGCACGTGCGCGCCGAGGAGGACGCAGACTTCGGCGAGCGAGCGGGCCACGTTGTTGTAGTCGCCGACCCACGCCACCGTCCGCCCGTTGAGCGGCCCGATTGCCTGCTCCATGGTCAGTGCGTCGGCCAGTGCCTGCAACGGGTGCGCCCGGTCGGAGAGCATGTTGACGACGGGCACGTCGGCCACCTGCACCATGCGCTCGAGCACGCCGTGGTCGAACACGCGCGCTGCCAACATGCCGTGGTACCCCTGGAGGATCCGGGTGACGTCCTCGACCGATTCGCGGACGTCGAAGCCGACCTCGTCACCACGCGTGTAGACGGGGTGCCCGCCGAGTTGCACGACGGCCATCTCCATCGAGTGGCGCGTGCGCGTGGACGGCTTCTCGAACAGCAGCGCCACCCCTGTGCGAGCGAGCGGCTGGCCGAGCCGTTCGGGCGCCGCCGTCGCCACGTCGAGCACCGTGCGCACGTCACCGGTCGAAAGGTCGGCGATCTCCAGCAGGTGCGCCGTCATGCGGGCGCCGCTTCGTCGAGCACTGCGGTGATGATGGCGACGGCCTCGTCGATCTCCGCGTCGCTGACCGTCAACGGCGGGGCCAGACGCAGCGCCGTCGGCGAGACCGCGTTGACGACGAGGCCACGGTCGAGCAGGGCGCGGTTCACCGCCGCCGCGTCGCCGCGTTGCAGCTCGACGGCGAGCAGCAGTCCCAGTCCTCGCACGTCGGCCACACCCTGAACGGCCAGCAGCGACTCGCGCAACCGACGGCCCTGGCGGGCGGCGAGCGCGGGGGCGTCGATGCGCCGCATCTCGTCGAGCACGGCGTTGACAGCCGCAGTGGCGATGGCCGTCCCGCTGTAGGTGCTGCCGTGATCGCCGGGTTCGAACACTGCGGCCACGTCCCGGCGCGCCCAGCACGCCCCGACCGGCATGCCGTTGCCGAGTGCCTTGGCCAGCGCCACGACGTCGGGGCTGACGCCGTCGTGCTCGAAGCCGAACCACCGCCCGGTGCGCCCGAGCCCGGTCTGGATCTCGTCGACCATCATCAGCGCACCGGTCTCGTCGCAGATCTCACGGACGCCGGCCAGGTATCCGGGCGGTGCTGGATTGATGCCCCCCTCCCCCTGCAGCGGCTCGATCAGGACGGCGGCGACGCTGGCGTCGACCTTGGCCCGCAGCGCGTCGAGATCACCCCAGGCGACGTGGTGAAAGCCTTCGGGCATCGGATGGAACGGCTCGTGCTTCGTCGGCTGCCCGGTCGCCGCCAACGCGGCCAGCGTGCGCCCGTGGAAACTGCCGAGCGCGCTGACGACGACGTGCCGGCCGCGCCCACCGTGCTTGCGGGCCAGCTTCAGCGCGCACTCGATGGCCTCGGCCCCGGAGTTCGTGAAGAACACCTGCCCGGCGTGGCCGGTCGCCGCGGCCAGCAGGTCGTCGACGGCGACGGCGGCTCGCGTGGCCACGGGATTGGCGAAGAAGTTGCTGACGTGCAGCAGCTCGCCGGCCTGCTGCGCGATCGCCGCGGCCACGGCGGCGTCGGCGTGGCCGAGCGACGTCACGGCGATGCCGGCCAGGAAGTCGAGGTAACGGCGACCCTCGTCGTCCCACAGCTCCGTACCCTTGCCGCGCACGAACATCCGCTGCGGCGGCCCGAGGACGGGCATGAACGGGCAGTGCTCCAGACCTTGTGTGTCGAAGGCATGACGGGCGGCGCTCACGTGGGGACGCCATCTGTCGAGGCCGGGAGGACCATCGTGCCGACGCCGGCGTCGGTGAAGATTTCGAGCAGCAGGACGTGGGCGATGCGACCGTCGAGGATGTGCGCCCCTCCGACGCCGCTGCGCACGGCTTGGATGCAGCTCGTGACCTTGGGGATCATCCCGCCGGCGATCGTCCCGTTGCCGATGAGGCCGTCGAGCTCGTCAGCCGTCGTCTGGCGGATCAACGTCGCCGCGTCCGTGACGTCGCGCCGCAGGCCCTCGATATCGGTGAGGTAGACGAGCTTCTCGGCGCCGAGCGCCTCGGCGATAGCGCCGGCAACGACGTCGGCGTTGATGTTGTACGGCTGGCCGTGCTCGTCGGTGCCGATGGTCGCCACCACCGGGATGAACTCGTCGTCGAGGAGGCCGTCGAGGATGGCGGGGTTGACCGCGGCGACGTCGCCGACGAAGCCGAGGCGCTCGTCACGCGCGACCGCCCGGATCAGTCCGGCATCCGCGCCGCTGATGCCGACGGCGTAGTGCCCGTGCCGGTTGATCGCCGTGACCAGCTGCGGGTTGACGTGGCCGACCAGCACCATGCGGGCGATGTCGACCGTGTCGGCATCGGTGACGCGCAAGCCGTCACGGAACTCCGCCGTCTTGCCCAGCCTGGTCATCAGGGCGCTGATCTGCGGTCCTCCGCCGTGGACGACGACCGGACGCAGGCCGACGAGGCGCATCAACACGATGTCCTCGGCGAACAGCTCCAGGGCGGCGTGTTCGGTTGTTCCGGCCAGCGCGTTGCCACCGTACTTGACGACAACGGTGGCGCCGGCGAAGCGGCGGATGTACGGCAGCGCCTCGACGAGCACATGGGTGACCGATGCCGAGGCCGATCCGTTCGACGTCACGGCCGGCTCGTAGATCGTCACGGCGCCATCCCGACGCGCGGCAACCCCGCCGTCTCGTCCAGGCCGAGCGCCACGTTGGCTGCCTGCAGCGCGCCTCCGGACGCGCCCTTCGTCAAGTTGTCCAGCGCGCACAGCGCGAGGACGTAACCGGTGCGCTCGTCGTAGCGGGCCGTGACGTGGGCGGCATTCGACCCGGCCGTGGCCTTCGTCGACGGCGCCCCGTCGATGGCGAAGACGAACGGTTCGTCGGCGTATGCCGAGCGCAGCGCGTCGAGCACGATCGCCGTCGACAGCGACTGGCCGACCGCAGGACGGGCGTAGCAGGTGGCGAGGATGCCCCGGTTCATCGGCGCGAGGTGCGGCGTGAACAACACCTCGGCGCAGAGGTTCTGCTCGATCTCGGGCGTGTGGCGGTGATCGAGCAGGCCGTAGGCGACGAAGTCCTCGTCGACGGTGCAGAACGCGTTCGTCGGCGACGGCGCGCGGCCGGCGCCGGAGACGCCGCTGGCGGCGTCGACGATCAGCCCGGAACGACCGATCAGCCCGGCCTCGAGTAGCGGCGCAAGTGCCAGGGTCGCCGCCGTCACGTAGCAACCGGGGGTGGCGATGAGGCGGGCACCGACGAGGTCCTTGCGGTGCTGCTCCGGCAGCCCGTAGACGGCTGCGGCAAGCAGTTCGGGCTGGTCGTGGTCGAAGCCGTACCACCGCGGGTACAGCGCCGCGTCTTTGAGACGGAACGCCGCAGAGAGGTCGACGACACACCCGACACGCCCGACGACTTCTGGGGCCACCGCCATGCTCGCCTGGTGCGGCAGGCCGAGGAAAACGACGTCGAGGCCGTCGGCGTGCGAGGCGTCGAAGCGCTCCAGGGTCAGGTCGGGGTACGCGGCGAGCAGCGACGGGTACAGCGCGCCGGGCGCCGTGCCCGCGTGCGTGTCCGCTGTGGCGTAGCGAACGTCGGCGGCGGGGTGGCCGGCGAGCAGCCGCAACAGCTCGGCGCCGGTGAACCCGGACGCCCCGACGATCCCGACGCTGACCATGAACGCATGATCATACGACTCACCGCATGATCATGCAATACGAAGACCGTTCTGTCCTTCCGTTCCGACCGTTGCGGATCGGTTCGAACGGACAGGTCGGCGGGTTCAGGAGCAGTCGGCGTTCGAGCACTTCGGCGGTGAGTCGCCGTCGTAGAAGCGCACCTCGACGATGTCGACGCCGAGGTTGCGGATCATCGGCTCGAAGAGCTCCTCGGCCTGCTGCTCGGCCTTCTCGATGAGACCGGTTCGCGCGGCGGCATCTGCCATCTTCGCCTGCGCCGCCTGCAGCAGGTCGTTCTCGCTCGTCGGGTTGTCGCTGAAGATGCCACCGACACGGTTGAGCAGGCCACGATCGCGATTCATCACGTGGCTTTGCTCGAGATCGAGGACGGGCTCGTCGATGGTCGGGCGGGGCAGGTAGACGACGGCGCGGTTGGCGTCGGGGTCGTAGCGAACGGCATCGCTGGCCACCGAGGACAGGTCGATCACGGCATCGACGGTCCCGATGGCGACGTACTGCACGCGCTCGCCGGCGATCACCTGCGGCATGAAGCGGACGTCGTCTTCCTGGTCGATGATGACCTCGAACTCGGCCTGTGCAGCGTGGAAGTCGGACAGCTGGCGCAACTCGCTGAGGATCGGCGGCGGCGAGTGATCCTTCTCCGTCGTCTGGAACGGCAAGAGGTCCCAGCCGATCGCGCCGGCGACGAGGAACAGCGCGACGGCGACCACCCCTCCGAAGAGCAACGTCCTGAGGAACCCGCCTGATCTGCGCATGTCTCGACTTCTTTCGTTCGGTCCCACCCACCACGTGCGACGGCTGGAACATACCGACAACCGGCACAATGAAGACGTGATTCCCGGCAGCACGCCGACCAAGGGACGGCTCCTCCTTGCTACCCCCCCGCTCGAGGATCCGAACTTCGACCGCACCGTCATCTACGTGCTCGAGCACCACGACGACGGCGCGCTCGGCCTCGTGCTCAACCGGCCGAGCATCGAGGCGCTCGTCGAGCCGCTCGACGCCTGGGTCGAGCTGCAGAGCGATCCGTCCCTCGTCTTCTCCGGCGGGCCGGTCGAGCCGGATGCGTTGATCGCGTTGGCCCGCACGGCGCAGCCCGTCGCCGAACCCGGGGAGTACCTGGCTCCTGTTAACGGCGAGATCGCCTCTGCCGACCTGGCCGCCGACCCGATGATGGTCGACGCCGACATCACCGCGCTGCGCGTCTTTCGTGGCTACTCGGGATGGGGGCCCGGTCAGCTGGAAGGGGAGATCGACGCCGGCGCGTGGCTCGTCCTCGACACCGAGCCGACCGATCTCTTCACGGCCAGTCCCGACGACTTGTGGCGCGCCGTGCTGCGGCGCCAACCCGGTCGCCTGGCCTGGTTGGCCGAAGCCCCCGACGACCTCGCCGCCAACTGACTGCCTTGTACACGACTGCGTACAACATTTCGACGATGTACAATCGAGCCATGACGACGATCTCTGCCGCCGAGGCGCGGGCGCAGCTCTCCAGGCTGATCGACGAGGCGACGGCGACGCATCAGCGCTTCGAGATCACCCGCCACGGGCGTGCGGCCGCAGTGCTGTTGTCAGCCGACGACTTCGACGCGCTGCGGGAGACGATCAGTGTCTTGTCGGATCCCGGCCTGCTCGCTGCCCACGGCAGGGCCCGGACGCGCTCGCCGGGGGGAGACTTCCTCGACGCCGACCAGCTCGCCCACGTGATGGTCGACGCCGGACGCCTGTCACGGTGACCCGCGGTGCCGGCTGCGCATCGCAGGGCCGGCCGCCAGAGCCCTGTCCGAAGTCGTGCCGGAGAACGTCGCGGCCGCGGCGTACGAGTTCATCACTGGACCCTTGCTCGACGACCCCCACCGGGTCGGCAAGCCGCTCGATCCACCGCTCGCACCCGCATGGGCGGCGCGGCGCGGGAGCTACCTGATCCTCTTCACCGTCGACGACACCGACCGGATCGTCGAGGTCACGGCGATCCGCCACCGGGCCGACGCATACAGGACATGACGCCCCTCCCTATGGTTGGGTCATGACAGCTGGGGGCATTGCGCAGGGCACGGCAAGACAGGTCTGGCTGGGCGCGCAGGAGTGCCGGCTCGACGACCTGCGGACGCTCGTCGAGGTCACGACGCCGCGGGCCGATGTGCCGTTCGCCGACGACATCGTCGACAACGTGCCCGTCTACGACTGCCCGTCCCTGCGCCGCCGGCTGGCGACCGAGGACGATCGCCGTGCCGTGCAGGCCGAGTTCGTCGACGTCCTCCTCGACGGCCCGGGACTGGCCGTGTTCCGCGGTGCGTTCGAGGACCGGTCGACCGTCGATCGGGCGAGCGCCGCGTTCTCCGCCATGATCGACGACCAGCATCGGGCAGGAACGGCGTCGGGTGATCACTATGCCCAGCCGGGCGCCAACGATCGCGTGTGGAACGCCCTCGAGAAGCTGGCCCGGCGCGACCCGGCCGTCTTCGCCGACTACTACGCCAACGACATCGTCGCCCTCGTCGCCACAGCCTGGCTCGGCCCTGCCTACCAGGTGACCTCACAGATCAACGTCGTCAATCCCGGCGGCGCGGCCCAGTCCCCGCATCGCGATTATCACCTCGGTTTCGTCACCGACGACGTCGCCGAGCAGTACCCACGCCACGTCCACCGACTGTCTCCCGTGCTCACGCTGCAGGGTGCGATCGCCCACTGCGACATGCCGGTGGAATCCGGGCCGACGATGTACCTGCCGTACTCCCAGCGCTACGACGCCGGGTTCCTCGCCTGGCGCCGCCCGGAGTTCGCCGCGTACTTCGCCGATCATCACGTCCAGTTGCCGATGGAGCAGGGCGACGCCGTCTTCCTCAGCCCCGCACTGTTCCACGCCGCCGGGCACAACCGGTCGAGCGACACCAAGCGGATGGTCAACCTGTTGCAGATCTCGTCCGCATTCGGCAGGGCGATGGAGAGCGTCGATCGGGAGGCCATGGCCAATGCGCAGTTCCCGACGTTGCTCTCGATGCGCGCGGATGGGGCCGATGACGAGGCGCTGCGCAACGTCATCGCCGCCTGCGCCGCGGGCTACCCGTTCCCGACCAACCTCGATTACGAGCCACCGATCGGCGGCCTCGCCCCACCGAGCCAGGCCGACATCGTCTGGCAGGCCGTGACCGAGAGCTGGAGTCCCGAGACCCTCGCCACCGCCCTCGCCGCGCACACCGAGCGCCGCCGCACGACCTGACGCCGCGGGCAAGCGCCTGGGCTGCGGCCCGCCCAACGCGCAGCGCGCCAAGACCCGACCCCCACATTCGAGAACCTCCGCGCCCAAATGACCATGTGAGAACGTGCGCCCAGATAATCGGCGG
>JALZMG010000263.1 GCA_030858325.1 Actinomycetota bacterium
AACGCCCTGTCGAGCGACCTGCTGCGCCTCCTCCCCCAGCTGCTCACGGCAGCCGACGCCGACCCGCACGTCGACGTGCTGATCCTGACCGGCGCCGACCCCGCCTTCTGCGCCGGTCTCGACCTCAACGAGTTGGGTTCGTCGGCGGCCAACCTCGGCCTGACCGGGTCCGACGGCGGCCGCCGAGCATCAGGCGTCCGCGGGCCGTTCCCCCGCTTGCACAAGCCGCTCATCGGCGCCGTCAACGGGGCCGCCGTGACCGGCGGGTTCGAGCTGGCACTGAACTGCGACTTCCTCGTCGCTTCGGAGCGGGCGAAGTTCGGCGACACGCACACCCGCGTCGGCGTCATGCCGGCGTGGGGCATGACCGTGCTCCTGCCGCAGGCGATCGGTATCCGCCGGGCGCGGGAGATGAGCTTCAGCGGCAACTTCATGTCGGCCGCCGAGGCATTGCAGTGGGGGCTCGTCAACCACGTCGTTCCCCACGACGAGCTGCTGCCGTTCACCCGCGCCCTGGCGCTGGACATCGCCGGCAACGACGCCGAGGCGGTCCGCCAGATCCGCTCGACGTATGCGGCGACCGCCCACGACGACGACGCCTGGGAGCAAGAGCTACGCGACTCCCGGGCGTGGCAGCGGACGAACTTCAGCCCGGACAAGGTCGCCGCCAGGCGGGCGGCGGTCCAAGCCCGCGGCCGATCACAGTGAGGACGCCGGCGCAGGCGTCGCCGCCGGCGGTCAGCCGCCGCCAGCGCATCGTCAGTGGCGTGGGCGTCGGGGTCGTCGTCGCTGCCGCCGCCGCGTTGGCCGTGGCGCTGCACCGCAGCGGTCACTCCCAGGGCGACGACTTCGCGTTGTACCTGCGCCAGGCACGCAGCGTCTTCGATGGGGACCCGGCCCAGGTCGTCGCCGACAACCGCTTCACTGTGATCCATTCGGGCGGATCGTTCAGCCCGCTCGCCTACCCGTGGGGCCTGCCGCTGCTGCTGGCGCCGTTCGTGCGCGCCTGGGGGCTCGATTACGACCGGCTCAAGCTCGTCGAGGTCGCCGCGTTCTGCGTGTGGCTCGTGCTCGTCCACGGCATCGTCAGGCGCCGCCTTGGACGCATCGTCGCGCTCGCCGTCACCGCCGCCGTCGGGACGACACCGATGCTGCTCGTGCACACCGATTCACTGCTGTCGGAGTTCCCGCACGCTGCGGCCGTGGCCGTGATGATCTGGTGGCTGGATCGCATTCGCGGGCGGGCGACATTGATCACGGCGTCAGCGCGCGACCTGATCGTGCTCGGCGTCCTGCTGACGGTCACCTACAACATCCGCCGGGAGACAGTCCTCCTGGTCGCGGCGATCGCCACGGTGCAGATCGTCGAGCTGGTCGCCCGCCGGCGCAACGGCGGTCCCGGGTCGCCACGTTCGTGGCCGTGGCGCGCGCTGGCCATGCCCCACGCCGCGTTCGTCGCGTCCGCGATGGCGTTCCAGCTCGTGCTGCCGTCGATGCTGCTGCCCGCCAACGGGGATTCCGGCCCGCGCCACCTCGTCGACCGCCTGCGGGAGTACCCAGCAGTGCTCGCCGAACAGCTGGGCATCGACCAGGGGCACGCCATCGGCATGGTCATCCTGCTCGTCGCGTTCGCCGGGCTGGGCGTCGGCCTGGGGAGGCGACCGGGGCTCGACGGCCCACTCGCCGCCGTCGTCGTGTTCTCGGCGCTCGCCGTCAGCACGCACTTCCGCTTGGTCGGGCGGTACTACTTCCAGATCCTCCCGTGGGTCCTGATGTTCGTGGCCGCGGCGGTGTTGGAGCTGGCGCGGTTCGTGACGGCGAGGGTGGCCGGACGCAGCGTCGACGACCCGTCCCACCGGTCCAGGTGGTCGCCCGTCGCCGCCGTCATCACCACGCTGCCGCTCCTCTTCCTCGTGATCCTGCACGTGACGGTACTGCCGACGCGCATCGCCAGCGCCATGGACTTCGACCGCGACGGGCGCCAGCAGGTCGGGCCGACGCATCCCGACTACCTGCCGATCTACGACGCCGTCATCGCCAGCACGAAGCCGATGGACGTCGTCGTCTTCTATCGGGCACGGACGATGACGCTGCTCACCGACCGGCGCACCCTGCAGACGACGAACCTCGACCGCGCCGCGGCGCGCGCCGACTTCTACGCGCAGCAGCGCGGCTCGACGTATTCACAACCGGAGATGACCGAACTTGAGGGCTACCAGCGCGGATTCACGGTCGCCTGGTCGAACGACGTCTGGATCCTCTGGGACCTCGATCCCGGCTGACGGCCGGCGAGCGCCGCCGGGAACCAGTGGACGGGCGCCGTTAGCCTTTCCGCCCGTGGACTCAGGTGACGAGCTCGACGTCTCGGTCGTGCTGCCCGTCTACAACGAGCGCGGTCACCTGCGGACGGAGATCGAGCGGATCCAGCAGGCCCTGGACGCCTCGCCGTATTCGTATGAGATCATCGTCGTCGACGACGGCAGCGACGACGGGTCGGAGGTCGACCTGCCGGCGATCGAGGGGATCCGCCTGATCCGGCACAGCCACAACCGTGGTGCGGGCACGGCTCGGCGCACGGGGACGACGGCGGCGACCGGGCGCATCGTCGTGTGGAGCGACGTCGACATGTCCTACCCCAACGACGAGATCCCGCAGCTGGTCAAGGAGATGGAGGGCTACGACCATGTCGTCGGCGCCCGCCGCACCGAGGAGGGCACGAAGCGCTTCGCTCGCGTGCCGGCCAAGTGGTTCATCCGCAAACTCGCCAGCTACCTGACGGAGACCGACATCAAGGACCTCAACTCCGGGCTCAGGGCGTTCCGTCGAGATGTCGCCATGCAGTACATCCATCACCTGCCGACGGGGTTCTCGTGCGTGACGACGCTGACGATGTCGTTCCTGTCCAACGGGTACACGGTGCGCTACGTGCCGATCGACTACTTCCCGCGCGCCGGCACGTCGAAGTTCCACTGGCTGCGCGACACCCGCCGCTACCTCCTCCAGGTCGTGCGGATGACGCTGTCGTACAACCCGCTCAAGGTCTTCCTCCCGATCGGCCTCGTGCTGCTCACCGTCGGGCTGGGCAAGCTCGTCTTCGACTGGGTCGACAAGGATTTCCGGCTCGCCGCCAACACGCTCCTGATCCTCTTCGCCGCGCTGCAGGTGATGACCGTCGGACTGCTCGCCGACCTCGTCGTCCGCTCGACGAAACCGTCGACGCAGGTGCCCCCGACGTGAGCGCGGACCCGGCGACCGCGGACGCGACTGCCCGCGCCGTGCCGACGGGCAACACCTACGACAAGTACGGGTCGACGAACGCGCTCGAGCAACGGATGATGCGCGGGTTCCTCGGAGCGTTGGACGGGATGCTTGAGGGGCTGCGGCCGCATCGCGTCCTGGAGATCGGCGTCGGGGAGGGTCACGTGATGCGCCGCCTGCGCGACCGCTTCCCGGGGATGCCCGTCGTCGGCCTGGACCTGCCGGACCAGGCGCTGGCCGACCAGTGGCGCGACGAAGAGCTGGCGTGCATGTTCGGCGACGCGACGCGGCTGCCGTTCGCCGACGGCACGTTCGACCTGGTGCTGGCGATCGAGGTGCTCGAGCACGTCCCTGGCCCGGCCGCCGCGCTCGACGAACTGCGCCGCGTCGGCCGCGGGCACCTCGTCGCCTCCGTGCCGTTCGAGCCGATCTGGCGAGCCGGCAACATGGCCCGGCGACGCTACGTGCGCGAGTGGGGCAACACGCCGGGCC
>JALZMG010000502.1 GCA_030858325.1 Actinomycetota bacterium
AAGCTGCGGGACGGCACGCTCGCCCAGTCGGCAGAAGACCCCGGCGGCCGCCAGCTGTACTACGGCATCCGCGAGCACGCCATGGGCGCGGCGCTCGTCGGGATGGCCAAGCACGGCGGCATCCTTCCGCTCGGCGGCACGTTCTTCGTCTTTCTCGACTACATGCGCCCACCGGTACGCCTGGCGGCCATCTCCCGGGCCAAGGCGGTGTTCGTGTTCAGCCACGACTCGGTCGGTGTCGGCGAGGACGGTCCGACGCACCAACCGGTCGAGCACCTGGCCATGCTGCGGGCGACGCCCGGGTTGCAGGTCATCCGCCCCGCCGACGCCAACGAGACGGTCGCCGCGTGGCGGGCTGCCGTCGACCACGACGGACCGACCGCGCTCGTGCTGTCGCGCCAGGGCATCCCGGTGTGCACGGACGGCGGCGCCGTCGAGCGTGGAGCGGCCGTCGTCCACGAGGCCGCCGAGCCGGCGCTGCTCATCGTCGCCACCGGCAGCGAGGTGGCATTGGCCATCGAAGCCGCCGGCGTGCTGGGGGGTGACGGCATCGCGACGCGAGTCGTCAGCCTGCCCAGTTGGGACCGCTTCGCCGCCCAGGACGACGACTACCGCACGACCATCTTCCCGCTCGGCGTCCCCGTCCTGTCCGTCGAGGCCGGTGTCACGTTCGGCTGGGAGCGCTACGCCGACCACAGCATCGGCATCGACCGGTTCGGTGCCAGCGCGCCCGGTGATGTCGTGCTCGATCGGCTCGGGATCAACGTCGACCACGTCGTCGAGCGCGCCCGCGCGCTGACCCGGGCATAGCCTGAATCGTTGAGAGGAGCCCATATGGAACGCCTGATCCGCTTGTGCGAGGACTTCGGCCAAAGCCCGTGGCTGGACAACCTGAAGCGCGGCTACATCACCTCCGGACAGCTCGTCGAGCTACGCGACGGCGGCATCCGCGGCCTGACCTCGAACCCGACGATCTTCCAGAAGGCGATCACCGACTCGGCTGACTACGACGAGCAGTTCGGCTCGATCGCCACCGACGACGGTCCCGTCGTCGACGACTACTGGGCGCTCGTCCTGCACGACATCGAGGCGGCCTGCGACGTGTTCGAACCCGTTCACCGCGACAGTCATGGCGCCGACGGGTTCGTCAGCGTCGAGGTCGACCCCGGCTTGGCCGAAGACTCGGCCGGCACCGAGGCCGCCGCTCGCGACCTGCACGAGCGCATCGCCCGGCCCAACCTGCTCGTCAAGATTCCGGCGACGGCCGCCGGGCTGGCGCCGATCCAGACGATGATCGGCGAAGGCCGCAGCATCAACGTGACGTTGATCTTCAGCCTGGAGCGCTACGCCGAGGTCATCGAGGCGTACATCGCCGGCCTGGAGACGTACGCCGCCACCGACGGGGCCGACCTCTCCCAGGTGGCCAGCGTGGCCAGCTTCTTCATCTCCCGGGTCGACACCGAAGTCGATCGCCGCCTCGAGACGATCGGCACGCCAGAGGCGCTGGCGCTCCGGGGCAAAGCTGCCGTGGCCCAGGGCAAGCTGGCCTACCGCCAGTTCCGCGAGGCGTTCAGCACCGACCGCTGGGTTGCGCTCGCCGACCGTGGCGCCCGCGTCCAACGGCCACTGTGGGCGAGCACGTCGACGAAGAATCCGGACTATCCCGACACGATGTACGTCGACGAGCTGATCGGGCCGGACACCGTGAACACGATGCCCGATGCGACAATCGAGGCGTTCGACGACCACGGCACGCTGATGCGGCGCGTCGACGCCGACGTGGACGAGGCCGAGGAGGTGTGGGCCAAGTTGGCCGAGGTCGGAGTCGACATGTCCGACGTCGCCGAGCAGATCGAGCGGGAGGGCGTGGCCAGCTTCCAGAAGAGCTTCGACGAGCTGCTGACCGCCCTGGAGGCGAAGTCGGCTGCGCTGCGCGAGCCCTGACGCGCGGCCCCCGACAGACCAGTGTCCGACGAGCTGCCCGACGACGTCGTGGCGCGGGCCGCGGCCATCGTCGAGGAGATCGGCGGTGGCAGCGACCCGCGGCTGGCCAGGGATCTGCTCGCCGCTGCGCTCGGGTTGATCGCCGACGACCCCGATCCGCTCGATCTGAAGATCGCCGCGGCGGCGATGACGGAGATGCGCGAGGCGTTCCGGGTGTTCGCGCCGTACGAGGACATCCAGAAGGTCACCGTGTTCGGCTCGGCGCGGACCCAGAAACACGATCCGCTGTACGAGCAAGCCCACCGCATCGCGGCGATGCTCGCCGCGCGCGGCTGGATGGTCGTCACCGGCGCCGGGCCGGGCATCATGCAGGCGGCGATGGAGGGCGCCGGGCGGGCGCGCAGCATCGGCGTATCGATCCGCCTGCCGTTCGAGCAGGGCGCCAACCCCGTCATCGCCGGCGACGAGAAGAGCGTGTCGATGAAGTACTTCTTCACGCGCAAGTTGATGCTCGTCAAGGAGAGCCGGGCGTTCGTCTGCCTGCCGGGCGGTTTCGGCACGCTGGACGAGACGTTCGAGCTGCTGACGCTGACGCAGACCGGCAAGGGTCTGCCCGTACCGATCGTGTTCCTGGACACGCCGGACGATCCGTTCTGGGAGCAAATCGACGGCATGATCCACGATCAATTGGTGCGCCGCGGGCTCGTCAGCGGGGCCGACACGAAGCTGTACCTCGTGACGAACTCGTGCGAGGAGGCGGCGGCGGAGATCGACCGCTTCTACCGCAACTATCACTCGATCCGTTATGTCGGTGACTTCGCCGTCGTACGGCTCCGCAACGAGCTGACCGACGGCCAACTCGGCGAGCTGGAGCGGCGCTTCGGGTATCTCCTCGCCAGAGGCGGGATGGAGCGCAGCGGCCCGATGGCCATCGAGCGCCGCCACGACGACCACGTCGAATTACCCCGCCTGCGATTCGCATTCAGCCGTCACCGCTCCGGCGACCTGCGTGCCCTGATCGACACGCTGAACTCCTTCGTCGACGTCTGACGCATCCGAGGATGGGTGGGCTCGGGTCACGCCGCGGGCAGCTCGAAGGCGACGCGGCCGCCCGACGAGCGCTCGATCCAGATCCGCCCGCCGTGCGCCTCGACGAGCCCGCGGGCGATGGCCAGGCCGAGGCCGGCCCCGCCGGTGGCCCTCGTCCGGCTTGGGTCGGCCCGGGCGAAGCGTTCGAACGCGTGCTCCGAGAACTCCGACGGAAAGCCGGGCCCTTCGTCGGTGACGCGCACGGTCGGTGTCGCCGCAGCATCGACGGCCACCTCGACGGTCGAGCCTTCGGGGGCGTGACGGATGGCGTTGTCCAGCAGGTTGCGGATGACCCGCCCGATGGCGGTGGCGTTGCCGTCGACTGGCACGCCACCCGGTGAGCGCAGGCGCAGCTCGACGCGGCGGGCGGCCGCCGCAGGGGCCAGTGCCTCGATCGCCTCGTCGGCGATCTCCGACACGTCGACGGTCTCGCGAAGCAGCTCGAGGCGACCGGACTCGATCCGTGACAGCAGGAACAGGTCGTCGACGAGCGACCCGAGCGCCTCGACATCACGCGACATCGCCCGCAGGTAGCGCTGCGGATCGGGGGCCACGCCGTCGGCCAGCGCCTCGATCGCCGCGCGCAGCGCGCTCAACGGCGTGCGCAGGTCGTGCCCGACGCTCGTCAGCATCGCCCTGCGTTCCTGTTCGAAGCTGGTGCGCTCGCGCTCCAGCGTGTCCAACCGCTCGGTCAACTCGTCGAGCGCCTTGGCCACGTGGCCCAGTTCGTCGGCTCGGCGGACACCGGTCCGTGCCGCGCGGTCGCCCACTTCCAGCCGCCTGACCGCGGACTCAAGGCGCTGAGCGTCCCCGAGCGGCACCGAGGCGACGACAGCAAGCACGACGGCGAACACGGCCGTCGTGGCGATGACACCGATGGACGTTCGCGCCTGCGCGGCATCGAGCACCATCAGCCGCGCCAGAACGATCGCCGCAACCGCACCGATGGCGAGGGACGCCAGCGTGATCGCCAGGACCAGCTGGCGCAGCGAGCGCGTGCGCGCCGTCACGGCGCGCAAGCCGATCCCGGCGACGACGGCCG
>JALZMG010000503.1 GCA_030858325.1 Actinomycetota bacterium
CACGAAGAGCGCGGCGCGACCACCAACCCGGTACGTCGTGAACGGCGCCAGCGGAACGTCGGCCGCTCCGAGTCCGGCGAGAAGATGCGCCGCCGTCTCGACGCGCTCGTCGCGCACGGTCACCATCGACCGCTCGCCGACCGTCACGCCGTCCGCCGCTCGGCCCGCCGGCCGAGGACCTCGTCGGGCAGCGAGGCGATGTCGCCGCAGCCCATCGAGATGCACACGTCGCCGTCCCTGGCCTCCCCGGCGAGGAACGACACCATGTCCTCGCG
Organism: Actinomycetota bacterium; assembly: GCA_030858325.1. Taxonomy (GTDB): domain Bacteria; phylum Actinomycetota; class Acidimicrobiia; order Acidimicrobiales; family Ilumatobacteraceae; genus JALZMG01. The sequence goes on from JALZMG010000503.1 coordinate 276, forward strand.
TCGCGGCAGCCACAGCACGCGCATCGTGGGATGGGCGTCGAGGACGGCGTCGACGACGAGCTTGCCCGTGACGCCCGGGATGGGCGTCGTGCCAGAGGGGTAGATCTCGGTGAGCACGACGACGTCGGCAGCCAGGAATGCATCGGCGTAGTCCTGCCACATCTCCGCCATCCGGTTGAACCGGTTGGGCTGGAAGACGGCGATGACCCGCCGCCAGTCGTCACCGCTGTTACGGGCCGCGGCGAGCACGGCGGCGATCTCCGTCGGCAGGTGGGCGTAGTCGTCGACGAACGTGGCTCCGCCGTCCGTGCCGCGAATGTCGAAGCGGCGGGCGACACCGCCGAAGCGGGCCAGCGCGGCGGCCGCCTGCTCGAACGTGACGCCGAGCGTGACGGCCAGAGCGATCGTGCCGAGCGCGTTCGTGACGTTGTGGACACCGCGCAGCGGGAGCGCCACCTCCCCGAGCGGGCGCCCGTCGTGGTGCACGCCGAAACAGAACGAGCCGCGCTCGGCGCGGACGTCGACGGCACGGAACGTGACGCCCTCGTCCATGCCGTAGGTCACGGCTCCGTGGCGAGCGGCCAACTCAGCACCGACGGGATCGTCGACGCACACCACCTTGGGCCCGGCGATCTGGGCCAGGTATCGATCGAAGGCGGCGACGATGGCCTCGAACGAACCGAAGTGGTCGAGGTGGTCGACGTCGACGTTGGTGAGGATCGTCGCGTACAGCGGCAGTTCGAGGTGCGTGCCGTCGCTCTCGTCGGCCTCCACGACGAGCCACTCGCCGCCGGTCCACTGGGCGCCCGTGCCGGCGTCGAACACGTCGCCGCCGACGATGAAGCTGGGCGCCAAGCCGGCCTCGGCGAGGGCGAGCATCAACATCGACGTCGTCGTCGTCTTGCCGTGCGTGCCGGCGACGGCGACGGCGCGAGCCTGGGCGCAGATCGACGCCAACATGCCCGCCCGGCGCAGCGTGGGGACACCGCGCGCCCGCGCCGCCTCGAGCTCGACGTTCGTCGAGGGGATCGCCGTCGACGCCGTCACTGCGTCGCAGCCCTCGACGACGGCCGGGTCATGACCGACGTTGACGACGACGCCCGCGGTGCGGACACGGTCGAGCACCGGCTGTTCACGCAGGTCGCTACCCGAGACACGGTGGCCCATCTCGGCGAGCGCGATGGCGATGGCGCTCATCCCCGGTCCGCCGACACCCACGACGTGCAAGCGCTGCGGACGCGACAGATCGAGCGGCGGCTGCGGCGGTGCGGCGGCGGTCACGATGCCGACCAGGCTAGAAGATGCCCCACCACAACACCGGGAGGGTCTGGGGGCGCACCACATGACTCGGCCGGGAACCTGCGCGCCCAGAACGGCCTTTGGGAACCTCCGCGCCCAGATCGCTCGCCGGCCGCGTCATACCGACTTGGCGACGCGTTCGATCAGGGCGACGAGGGCGGTGCCGCGGTGGAGCTGGCCGGCGGCGTGGGCGTTGGCGCCGAGGCGGGCTCGCTCGGACGGGTCGTGGCGCAGGCGCTCGATCACCGCGGGCAGCGTGTCGAGCCGCGACTCCGGGAGCGCGATCGCTCCGCCCTGGTCGGCGAGCCAGGCCACGTTGAGCGTCTGGTGGTCCTCGGCGGCTGCGGACCAGGGGACGAGGATCGCCGGGATGCCGGTGACGGCGACCTCGGCGACGGTGCTCGCCCCACCTCGGCCGACGAGCACGTCGGCTGCGGCGTACGTCGAGGCCAGATCGTCGTCGTAGCCGAGGACCTGGTGCACCACGCCGTCGTCGCCAGAGGCACGCGCGCTCGCGCCGCTGGTCGGTACGAAGCGCTCCCCGACCACATGCCGCACCGCCAACCCGGTGTCGGTGGCATGACCGGCAACGAAGTCGCCGACGGCCTCGTTCAGCGCCGCCGAGCCCTGCGAACCACCGGTCACGCCGACGACGAAGCGATCGACGGGGAGCGCGAGCCGGCGGCGGGCGGCGTCGCGGTCCCGGCCCCGATCGACGTCGAGGACGACCCGGCGCACGGGCGCACCCGTCACGACCGCGCCTGGCAACGGCGAGTCGGGGTAGGCGACGGCGACCGCAGCGGCGAAGCGGGCCGTCAGCTCGCTCGCCCGTCCGGGGCGACGGTCGTAGCTGACGACGACGACGGGCGTCCGGGCGAGGCGGGCGGCGAGCACCGTGGCCAGGCTGGCGTACCCACCGACGGACACGACGACGCGCGGTCGCTGCGCGCGGACCAGGCGCCGCGCCTGCCAGACCGCCCGCATCAACTTCGGTACGAACGTCACGTTGGCGGTGACGAGCCGTGCCCCGCGATGACGCTGTAGGCCGACGACGTCGAGGAACGTGTGCGGGAACGGCGTCGGCGGCAGCAGCCGCCTCTCGATGCCGCGTCGTGCCCCGACGTAGTGGACCTCCCCCGGCTCGTGCCCAGCGGCGACGAGCGCCTCGGCGATGGCGATGGCGGGCAGCACGTGGCCGGCAGTACCGCCACCGGTGACGATGGCGAACACCGTCCCGGCCGGCGGCTGAGCGGTCATCGCGCCCGGCGGGCGACGTTGAGCAGCAGGCCGGCGGCGGTCATCGACACGAACAGCGACGACCCACCGGCGGAGAAGAACGGCAGTGTCAGCCCGGTCACCGGCATCAACCCGGTGACCCCGCCGAGGTTGATCACGGCCTGCACGCCGAGCCACGTGGCGATGCCGCCGGCGAGCAGCATCCCGAAGCGGTCCGGCGCGGCGAGCGCGGCCTGGATGCCGAACCACACGAGCAGCATGAACCCGCCGACCACGGCCACCGAGCCGACGAAGCCCAGCTCGTCGGCGATGACGGCGAAGATGAAGTCGCTGTGCGCCAGCGGCAGGTAGCCGAGCTTGCCGTTGCCGGCGCCGACACCGGAACCGGTCAGCCCACCGTCGGCGATGGACAGGAATCCCTGGTACGTCTGGTACGACAGCTCGTCGCGGTGGCCCGTGATGTCGAGGAACGCGGTGAAGCGGTCGTAGCGGTATTCGCTGGAGAACACGAACCCGAGGGCGACGCCGGCGGCGGCGATCGCCGTGAGGATCATCGGCGACAACGGGACACCGCCGATGAACGCAACGGTGAGCACGATCGCACACATCACGATCGCCGAGCCGAGGTCGCCCTGGGCCAGGCAGGCGCCGGATGCGGCGACGGCCAGGCCGATCACGGGCCGCAGGCCGCGGCGCACGTCGAACAGCACCTCCTCCCTGCGCATCAGGAAGTCGGCGGCGAAGATGATCACGGCCAGCTTGAGGAACTCCGACGGCTGCACGCTGAACGGGCCGACGTTGACCCACGCCCGGGCGTCGTTGACGGTCGTGCCGAGGCCTGGGACGACCGGCAGGGCCATGGCCGCGGCGCACAGCATCAACAGCGGGATGGCCAGCTTGCGGATGACGGCGAGGTTGACGCGCTGCGCCAACCACAACCCGATCAGGCCGACGACGGCCCACATCACCTGCCGGTTGAACACGTTGTAGGCGCCATTGCCCTCTGCCGCCTCGGTGGACGCCGATGCCGACAGCACCATGACGAGGCCGAGCATCACGAACAGGGCGACGATGACGGCGAGGACGTAGTAGGCCGCCGGGGCGGGGCCGCGCTGGACGTCCCAGAACGTCAGCGCTCGCACGGGCTGGCGCTCGCCAGGCCGCCGACCGAGCCGCCGCGCCCGCCGGGCGGGGATGCGCCCCGGTCCGCCGTGCAGCCGCTCCAGGGCGAGTTGGCGCCGGTCGGCGATCGTGCTGGTCATCGGGATGCTCCTCGGTTGGTCTTGGCGGCGACGAGGCGGCGGAAGTCGTCGCCGCGCGCCGGGTAGCCACCGTCCGGATACCAGTCGAAGCTGGCACAGCCCGGCGACAGCAGCACGACGTCGCCGTCGACGGCGAGGTCACCGGCGCGGTCGACGGCGTCGGACATGGACGCCGCCGTGCTCACCGGGGCGAGCCCGGCGAACACGGCAGCGATGGACGGGGCGGCCGCGCCGATGGCGACGACGGCGCGGACACGACGGGGCTCGGCGGCCATCGCCCGCAGGTCGAGGCCCTTGCTCGATCCGCCAGCAATCAAGACGACGCGCTCGAAGGCCCGGATGGCGACGGAGGCGGCGTGGGGGGTCGTCGCCTTGGAGTCGTTGAACCAGCGGATGCCGTCCGCCTCCCCCACGAGCTCGATGCGGTGCGGGGGCCCGACGAACGCGGCCAACCCGCCGGCCACCGCGGCAGGATCGGCGAGACCGGTCTCGATGGTCAGCGCCGCGGCGGCCAGGCCGTTGGTCAGGTCGTGGGGCAGTGATCGAGCCATCGCCGCGACGTCGGCGAGGCTGCCGTCGGGGCCGACGAGCCGGGCCGCCGGGCCATCGCCTTCGACCCGGTAGTCGGCATCGCGCAAGGCGAACGTCCGCTTGCGCCCAGGGGCGCTCACCAGGCGGGCCATGACGACGGGGTCGTCGGCGAACCCGACGGCCACGTCACTCGGTCGTTGCTGGTCGAAGATGCGCGCCTTGGCCGCTTCGTACGATGTCGTGCCGGCGTGCCAGTTGAGGTGGTCGGGGGCCAGGTTGAGCCACGCCGCCCCTTCGGCGCGAAACGTGTCGGCCCAGGCCAGCCGGAAGCTGGAGCACTCGACGACGAACGCGTCGAGGTCGTCGTCGATGGCGTCGACGAGCGGGACGTCGGTGTTCCCGGCGGCGACGCTGCGCACGCCGGCGGCGGCGAGGATGGCGACGGCCATCATCGTCGTCGTCGTCTTGCCGTCGGTGCCGGTGACGGCCAGCATCGGCCGCGGGCCTCCGACGCGCGCGGCCTCCCAGCGGTAGGCCAGCTCGATCTCGCTGCATACGGGCTTGTCCTCGGCGGCGGCCACAGCGAACAGGCAGTGCGTTTCCGGAACACCCGGCGCAGGCACGACGTACTCGCACGAGGCGACGAGGCGGTTCAGTGCGGCATCGCCGCCGTCGTCGTGCGGATTGGTGACGACCAGCTCCACGCCGAGATCGGCGGCCAGATCCGCTCGCGCCGGCGTCCACATGTCGTCGCTGGCGATCACCTCGACGCCGCGCCGCAACAACGCGCGGACGGTGGCCGCGCCGGCGACGGCCAGGCCGTGGACCAACACGGTCACTGGTGCACCATGTCTCTCGTGCGAGCGAGCGAGCGCCAGCGAGGGAGCGGCCAACAACGGCCTGCGTGGCCGGGGAACGCCATGACGGCCATCAGCCGGCCCCGCCGGAGATGCGCGTGAAGTCAGCGATGAAGAGCCCCAGCGCGGCGGCCACGCAGACCGCGGCGATCAGCCAGAAGCGGATGATCACGGTCGTCTCCGGCCAGCCGACGAGCTCGAAGTGGTGGTGCACCGGCGACATCCGGAACAGCCGCCTGGTGCGCCCGCTGGCCTTGAACACGCCCATCTGCAACGCCACCGAACCGGCCTCCATCACGTTCAGCCCGCACACGAGGATCAACAGCAACTGCGTGTTCGTCGTCAGCGCCAGCAGGGCCAGGGCCGAACCCAGTCCGAGCGCGCCGACGTCACCCATGATGATCCGCGCCGGCGCGGCGTTGAACCACAAGAAGCCCATGCACGCGCCGGCGAACGCGGCGGCCAGCGCAGCCAGATCCAGCGGGTTGACGACGGCGCCGTACACGTCCGGGTTCCTGAACGCCCAGTAGCCGATGATCATGAACGCCCCGAAGCCCATCAGCGCCGACCCGCCGGCCAGGCCGTCGAGCCCGTCGGTGACGTTCACCGCGTTGGTCGTCGCCCAGATGATCACGCCGGCGAACAGCACCCACACCCATGTCGGCACGTCCCATCCCGGATAGTCGGCTCGCGTCAGCGAGATCGTCTCGGCGATGCCCGTGCTGGCGATCAGCCACCATGCGATGCCGAAGCTCATCAGCATCGTCACGTAGTTATTCTGCTTCCAGAAGATGCCTCGGTTGTGGCGCTTGCGCACCTTGATGTAGTCGTCGAGGAACCCCATCAGGGACATCGAGAGGATGCCGATCCAGACGATCGTGGCCTGGTCGGAGAACGGCAGGCCGTCGCGCAGGTGCGCGACGAGCCACCCGACGAACGCGGCGACGATGATCGCCAGGCCGCCCATCGTCGGCGTGCCCTGCTTGGCCATGTGGTGCTCCGGCCCGTGGTCCTCCTTGCCGAGGATCGGTTGGCCGAGCCCGCGCGTCCGGAACGCCCTGATCAGCCCGCGCGTGACGAGCAGCGAGAGCACGCCGGCCGTGACGCCGGCGATCATCACGGCGATCACTGTGCGACCCCGAGGAGTTGGCGCACGACCTGTCGATCGTCGAAGTCGAGCACCTGCGTCCCGACGATCTGGGTCGTCTCGTGCCCCTTGCCGGCGACGATGACGATGTCACCCGTGCCGGCTTCGGCGATGGCCTTGGCGATCGCCGCACGGCGGTCGGGCTCGACGGTCACGCGGTCGCGTGCGTCCGGTGGCATCCCGCTGATCACGTCGTCGATGATGCCGAGCGGAGGTTCGGAGCGTGGGTTGTCCGATGTCACGACGACGACGTCGGCGAGGCGCGCGGCGACCTCGCCCATCTGGGGACGCTTGGCGTGGTCGCGATCACCCCCGCAGCCGAACACGAGCAGCAGGCGGCCGTCGCCGGCGACGTCGCGGGCGGCGGCGATGACCTGTTGCAGACCGTCAGGCGTGTGCGCGTAGTCGACGACGACGACGGAGCCGTCCCTGGCGATGCGTTCGAACCGGCCGGGCACGGGTTCGGCCGACGCCAATCCGGCGGCGATCGTCTGCACCTCGACGCCGAGCACAGTGGCCGTCGTCGCCGCGGCCAGCGCGTTCATCACGTTGAACGAGCCGCCCATGGCGACGGCGATCTGTTCGCCGCGCCACGTGAAGCGGACGCGGTCGACGCCCACCTCGACCGCAGTGGCGTCGGCGGCGGAGAACCCGACCATCTCGATCGGGGCGATGTCGGCGAGTAGACGGCCGTGGGC
>JALZMG010000540.1 GCA_030858325.1 Actinomycetota bacterium
GATCAGCGCATCGAGACCAGCGACAGCCGCCGCAGCGAGCGCGGACGCGACTGCGATGACGGCATATCGCCGCCAGCGACGGCGGGCGACGAGCGCGACGGCGACGGCCAGCGGTGCGCCGAACGCGACGATCTGGACGATCGACAGCGCGAGCTGGCGCACCGGGCGGGGCACGGCGGTGGCCGCCCGGCCGAGGTCTCCGGCCAGCCCGGTGGTCGTGCCGGTGGCCAGCTGGACCATGGCCAGGAACAGCAGCGTCGTCGTCACCCAGACCACGAGGGCGACGACGTCGCCCGGGTGCCGGTAATACCGCTCGCCCGCCGGCCGCTCGTCGAACCCCCGAGCGAGACCGACGCGGCTCATGATGCGGCCGCCGAAGGCTGGGTCCTCGCCGGCGTGCCGAACCGGGCCATCCATCTCTGAACGACGCGACCGGCGAGATGCACCGTGACGCCCGTCATCCACCCAGAACGGTGCTGAGCATCAAAATTTTCTGGGACCGGCGCCGGCCGCTCACGGGTCGCCGCCGGGGCAGGGGTCGACGCCGGCACCGCACAGCACCAGCCCGGAGCGGCGCTCGACCTCCTCGACCAGGTCAGCGCGCGGCAGGAAGCCGACGGCGACGTCGATCACCGACATCAGCGAGGCGTTCGTGTCGCCGGAGAACTCGAAGCGGTACGTGACGCACGCCCCGTCGAGGACGTACGTGCGCGTGCTGCGCAACCCGGGTGGGAGGCGCTCCGGGTCCTCGAAGCGCCGGACGCCGACCTCGTCGCTCGGCACCTCGGTGACGCCGTCGAGCGGGCACGTACCCGGCGGGCGCAGCGTCACCTCGACGTCGGCAGAGCGCTCGTTGTCGAGTCGGAAGCTGCCCTGCCCTCGGCGGATCACGACCGACTCCACGTCCCAGCCGGCCGGCAGCGAGGCCACGCACGGAACGGCCGTGGCCGTCGGCACGGCCTGGGCCATCAAGATCATTGCGTCGTCCGTCCCGCAGTTGGGTTCGCCGGCGACCGGCAGCTGGACGGGCGTGAACATCGAGAACACACCGAGCAGCGTCACGACGAGGACGGCGACGAGCGCCAGCACCAAGAGGACACGCCGGATGCCCCAGAGCTGCATCGACACGGGCCGCCGTTCGGGGGCCTGGACACGGAAGTGGGTGACGAGGTCTCGCCCGTCTTGCTTCATCGCCGCGCGGAGTTGCGTCGGGCTGGCGATCCCCCTGGTCGCGGCGAACGCCTCGGCGATCTCGGACGGGGTGAAGAACGCCAGCGCCCGCCCGTACACGCGGTCGGCGTCCGTGCGCACGGCGAGCACCAGCATCATGTTGGCCAGGTCGACGGCCTCCCGCCACGGTGACGGGCGCACCTGAGCGAAGGCCACGTCGATCACGACGAGATGCCCGTCGTGCACCATCAGGTTGGCCGGTTTGATGTCGCGGTGGGCCAGTCCGGCCTGCCACAGCCGGCGAATGATCGCCAGACCCTCGTCGATCACCTGGTCGTCGACGTCGGCCTCGCCGATCTCCACGGCGCCGTCGAAGAACTCGGTGACCAGCAGGTATTCGCGGTCGGGTGTCAGCTCGACGATGCCGAGCGGGGTCGCCGTCGGGATCCCCGCGTCGCGCATCACGCGCAGCGCGTAGTCCTCGTACTGCACGAGGCGGCGCACGGACTGGAACGGCGCCTCGTCCTCCAGCCGCCCGTAGAGGATCGTGCGGCCGAGCTTGTACCAGCGGTCGGCGCGTACGTGGTTCATCGCGTACAGCTTCCCGAACAGGTACGTGTCCGGATCACCGGCGACGCGCAGCCGCAACGGCGTCGATCCGCCGGAACCGTGCAGCCCGATCGGCTCGACGTCGACGACGGTGACGCCGACCTGATCGAGGACGGCGCGCCGCAGCGCTTCCCCGCGCCGGCCGCCGACGTCGAGGTGCGCCGTCTTGGCCCGGCGGTACGTGATGGGGAAGACCTCGTTCGGGGTGAAGAAGCGGAACGCATTGAGCGGGATGGCCACGCCGAGCGCGACGCCGGTCAGCGCGTCGAAGGGATGGTCGACGGCCAGGTACAACCGGCCGAAGACGAACAGCGCAACGACCACTGCGGCGACGACCTTGGCGATGGTCCGTCGACGGCCGGGGACGACAACGGTGTAGACCACGCCGATGGCCGTGAACGCAAGGGTCGTGGCCGTGACCGACGGCAGGGCGAAACCTTCCCAGCGCCCGATCGTCGTCACGTCGTACGGGCGAGGGCGGGAGAACGCTTCGATCAGCGTGACGCCGACGAGCTGCACGACGAGCACGCTGGCGAGGAACGTGAACAGGTGCCGCCACCGCCGGAACACGACCATCGAGACGATCAGCGCGGCGGCGAGGGCGAACATCGTCCAGCCTGTCGCCGCCCGATCCAGGCCGCGTAAAGCGTCGGTCGCCCACGCCGTCCGCAGCTCGGCCATCCGGCGCAGAATCGCCGCATCGACTCGATCGGTGAGGCGGTGGGCCGCCGGCGACAGCCAGGCCACGACGAGCCACGCCACGAGCAGCAGCAGGCCGACGGCCCACCCCTTGCCCGTGCGGCCGATGGACCGTGGCAACGCCGGCGGCGCCCCGGATGGACGTCGCCGCCGCCCCGTCTGCACGGCGCTCGGCGCGACGGCCCGGGGCTCAGTGGCTGGGCCGAGGCGGGCGTCGACGCCAGACGTCACGTCAACCCCTCCGCCTCGAGCCAGCGGGCAGCGATGCCGGCGGGTTCGCCGTCCGGGTCATCCATCGCCGCGTTCAGCTGGCGGACGGCCTGCGTCGTCAATCGGCGGGAGACATCGTCGACGACGCCGACGAACGCCTGGCCGAAGCGATCGACGACCTCAGTCCGCACGATCGGCGTGACGTTCTCGGCCGGCTGCAGGCCGGCGTCGTCGCGCAGCTCCACGAACTCACCGAGGCTCGGGTCCGTCGTGAACAGCAACGCCACGTCGACGTCACCGTTGCGGAGCGCCTGGCGCGTCACGGGGCCGCCCGTGTCGAGCACGCGCACGTCGTCGAACACGAACCCGTAGCGCTCTTCCAAGCCGCGCAGGCACAGCGGGCGCGCGGCGCACTCGGCAGGGCCGCCGAAGCTGAGCTCGGCGGCCACCGGCGCGAGGTCGCTGAGCGTGGCGAGTCCGTGCTCGTCGGCCGTGGCCACTGTGACGGCGAACGTGTTGGCGACCTGTGCGGGTGCCGCGTCGAGCGCGGTGACGGCGCCGCCGTCGAGCGCCCTGACCAACTCGGCGTGGGCCTGCGCCGGGTCGCCGCTCGGTTCCGCGGCGCCGAGGCTGGCGAACTCGGCGGCCGTCCCGGCGTACTCCGGGACCAGTTCGACGAGGCCGTCTTGCAGCGCCGGTCCGACGAACTCGCGAGGGCCGAGGGC
>JALZMG010000001.1 GCA_030858325.1 Actinomycetota bacterium
CGGCGACGAACGTCAGCGACGTCCCGCGTGACGAGGCCGACGACGACGCCGTCGTCAGATCCGGGCCCCGGTCGCCGTCTCGAACAGGTGCAGCCGATCCGGGCGCGGGACCAGACTCAGACGATCACCCATCCGCGCCGAGCTGAGGCCCTCGGCCCTGGCCACGATCTGCGCCGCCATCGCCTCGCCCGTGTCGTCGGTGCAGTAGAGGAACGACTCCGAGCCGAGCTCCTCGACGACGACGACCGTGACGTCGAGCCCGCCGGACTCGGCGATCGTCCAGGCTTCCGGACGCACCCCGATCGTCACCTCGTCGGTGGTCAGCGCGGCGCGCTGCCCCCGGGTCAGCGGCACGGTCAGGCTGCCGTGCGTCGCGCCGTCGTCGCCGACCTTGGCCGCCAGCAGGTTCATCGCCGGTGAGCCGATGAAGCCGGCGACAAAGAGGTTGACCGGCTGCGTGAACAGTTCCTTCGGCGTCGCGCACTGCTGCAGAATGCCGGCGTCGAGCACGGCGACGCGGTCGCCCATCGTCATCGCCTCGACCTGGTCGTGCGTGACGTACACCGTTGTGACGGCGAGGCGCCGCTGCAGCGCGGCGATCTGCGTGCGCGTCTGCACGCGCAGCTGGGCATCGAGGTTGGACAGCGGTTCGTCCATCAAGAACACCTGTGGCTGGCGCACGATGGCCCGGCCCATGGCCACGCGCTGGCGCTGCCCGCCCGAGAGCTTGGCCGGCTTGCGGTCGAGGTACGCCTCGAGGTCGAGGATCTTCGCCGCTTCGCGCACGCGCTCGGCCCGCTCACCCTTGGCGACGCGCTTGACCTTGAGGTGGAAGCCGATGTTCTCGGCCACCGTCATGTGCGGGTACAGCGCGTAGGACTGGAAGACCATGGCGATGTCGCGATTCTTCGCCGGGACGTCGGTGACGTCGCGATCGCCGATGTGGATCGACCCCTCGTCGGCTGGTTCGAGGCCGGCGAGCATGCGCAACGTCGTCGACTTGCCACAGCCCGACGGCCCGACGAGCACGAGGAACTCACCATCGGCGATCTCCAAGTCGAGGTGTTCGAGCGCCGGGCGATCGAGGCCTGGATAGATCCGGGTGGCTCCGGAGAACGTCACATTGGCCATTCGCGCCGAGGGTACTCGGCGGGAACTCCTGACGGCCGGGTACACGGCGCGGGCCAGACTTGCCGCCGATGATCGAGCTGCGCGTGCCGGACGAGGACGAGTGGCCGCGCGTCGCCCATGCCGACGGGCGGGCCTTCGGCGGGGCGTTCACCGACGAGGAGATCGCCCGCGTGCGCAGCACGGTCGAGCTCGACCGCTTCCGCATCGCCGTCGACGGCGGGGACATCGTCGGCGCCGCCGGATCGTACGGCTTCGACATGACGCTCCCGGGCGGGCGCGCCGTCCCGACCGGCGGCGTGACGTGGGTCTCCGTCGCCGTCACCCACCGGCGCCAGGGGCTGCTGCGGCGGATGATGAACGCCGTGCACGACGACATCGATGGGCGTGGCGAGCCGCTCGCCGCGCTGACCGCCAGCGAGGGCGGGATCTACGAGCGCTTCGGCTATGGCATCGCCACGCGCGTGAGGATGACGACGATCGATCGCCGGGTTGCCGCCCTGCGGTCCGAGTTGAACACGCCGAGCGGTGAGGTCCGCGTCGTCGACCCGGTCGTCGCGTTGGACGAGATCGCCGCCGTCTGGGATCGGTTCCGCACTCGACGGGCCGGCGAGCTGACGCGCACGTCGGCGTGGTGGCTGGCGCTGTTCGCCGACATGGGCGGCGCGGCCACCCATCTCCTGCACCCCGACGGCTATGCGGCGTGGCAGCCGGCGGCGCACTGGAATGACGGGCACCCCGCCCATGAGATGACGCTCTGGACGATGGCTGCCGTGACGCCCGAGGCGCACCGTGCACTGTGGCAGACGATCCTCGCCTCCGACCTCTACGGTCCGGTGCAGTCGCGCAAGATCCCCATCGACGACCCGCTGCCGTTCCTGCTCAGCAACCAGCGGGCGCTGCGCACGACGGATCTCAACGACGGTGTGTGGTGCAACGTGCGCGACGTCAAGGCCTGTTTCGGCGCCAGGGTCTACGGCGCCGACGATGACGTCGTCGTCGAGGCCGGCGGTCGCCGCTGGCGCCTGGGGCCGGCCGGCGTCAGCCGCGTCCGCAAGCGCGCCGACGTCGTCACCGATCACGCCGGGCTGTCGGCGCTGCTGCTGGTCGGTGTGGCCCCGAC
>JALZMG010000012.1 GCA_030858325.1 Actinomycetota bacterium
CAGCTGCCCCGAACCCGGCGAGGGCGCGTCGAGCAGGATGAGGTCGGTGGCCAGCGATCCGGCCTGGGCGACCTTGGGCGAGCCGGCCGGGTAGGCCTTGATCACCCAGCGCAGCGCTCGAGCCACCTCGGCGACCGTTGCCGCCGTCTCGTTGCCGTGCAGCTGGGCCGCCTTCACGCCGGCGCGGTTGACGATGTCGAGCAGGAGCTTGGGGTGCTCGTCGCGGAACACGCCGACGGTGAGGATCTCCGGGGGCAGCCGGCGCGTGATGTCGTAGGCCTGCTGCGGGGCGATCTGGCGCGGCGACGGGGCGAAGATGAACCCGACCGCGTCGGCACCCATGGCCACCGCCAGCAAGGCGTCGTCCTCGTTGGTGATCCCGCAGACCTTGACGAACATGCCAGCGGTACGGTACCGCCCGCCGTTTCCCGCATTCTCATCGCGTTTGTGCTCGCTGAGGTATCCCCAGACTCAATGAGAATGTTGAATTCCTTAGGGGTGGAGGAGGGCGCGGACGGCGGCGGCGGGGTCCGGGGCGGTCACGAGTGTCTCCCCGACGAGGATCGCGTCGTAGCCGGCGGCGGCCAGCCGGCGGGCGTCCTCGCTGTTGCGGATCCCGGACTCGGCGACCTTGACGACGCCGGCGGGGATCGCCGTGGCCATCCGTGCGGCGCGATCGTGGTCGATCTGGAACGTCGTCAGGTCACGCTGGTTGACGCCGACAAGCGTGGCTCCTGCGCTCATCGCCACCTCCAGTTCGGCCTCGTCGTGGACCTCGACGAGCACGTCGAGCCCGACATCGACGGCCAGGTCGTGCAGCTCGACGAGCTGGGGTGCGTCGAGCGCGACGGCGATGAGCAGGACCGCGTCGGCGCCCACCAGTCGCGCATCGACCACGTCCCGAACATCGACCGTGAAGTCCTTGCGCAGCACGGGAAGCGCGCACGCTGCCCGCGCCACCTGCAGATCGGCGATCGATCCGCCGAAGAACTCGACGTCCGTCAGCACCGACAGGCATGCCGCCCCTCCCGCCGCGTAGCCGGCGGCCACGTCCGCCGCATCGAGGTCGACGCCGAGGTCCCCGCGTGACGGTGAGCGGCGTTTGATCTCGGCGATCACGGACAGCCCCGGCTGGGCAGTAAGGGCGCGACGAAAGCCGCGCGTGGCTGCGGCGCCGCGCGCCACCGTCAGGAGTGCGTCGACGGAGCGCAGATCGGCCGCCGCCACCTCCCGATGGCGGGCGACGATGCGGTCGAGATACGTGGCCAGCTACAGCCCCTTGCCGCCGACGGGCGTCAGGCGGGTGATCTCCGGGCGGCCACCGGCGACATCGCGCAGGCTGGCCCCGAGCGCCTTGAACTTGTCGCTCGTGCCGTGGGCGATCAGCGCTGCCTCGTCGGTGTACAGCTCGTAGAAGAACGCGGCGTCGGGGTCGGCGTCGTTGGTGTGGAGGATGTAGAGGCGCGTGCCGTCCTCGTCGTTGGCGTTCTCGATCGCCTGCTGCAGCGCAGCGACGAGCTCGTCGCGGCGGCCGGGCTGGGCCGGGATGCGGGCGTACACGGCCATCGGGCCGCTGGTGGTCGAGGTCGTGGTGGCGTCGTCACTCATGGCCGGCGACCGTACCGGCGCCCGCCCGCCGAACGACAGGCCGGCGCGATGAGCGATAAGACCGTCACGATGGTTCGCTCGCTCGAAGACTCGCTCGCTCCTCGCGGGCTGCTCAGAAGCCGAGGCGGGTGTGCAGTTCGCCGACAAGGTCGTCGACCGGGACGCGCACCTGGTCAGTCGTATCGCGATCGCGGATCGTCACGGCCTTGTCGTCGAGCGAGTCGAAGTCGACGGTGACGCACAGCGGAGTGCCGATCTCGTCCTGGCGGCGGTACCGCCGACCGATGGCCTGCGTCTCGTCGTAGTCGACCATGTACCGCTCGCCGACGGCGGCACGCACCTCCTTGGCCAACGGCGTCAGCGTGTCCTTCTTGGACAGCGGCAGCACGGCCACCTGGTACGGGGCGAGGCGCGGGTGGAGGCGCAGCACGGTCCGCGACTCACCGTTGACGACGTCCTCGTCGTAGGCGGCCAGCAGGAACGCAGCCATCGTGCGCGTCGCCCCAGCGGCCGGCTCGATCACGTGCGGCACGTAGCGCTCGCCGCTTCCCTGGTCGAAGTACTCCAGTTTCTCACCCGAGTGCTCGGCGTGCTGGTGCAGGTCGTAGTCGGTGCGCTGGGCGATGCCCTCCAGCTCGTCGAAGCCCCACGGGAACATGAACTCGACGTCGGACGTCCCGGCGGAGTAGTGCGACAGCTCGTCGTCGCCGTGTGGCCGCAGGCGCAGCATCTCCGCCGGGATGCCAAGGCGGACGTACCAGTCGAACCGCTCCTGGCACCAGTACTCGTACCAACGTGGGCCGTCGGCCGGCGGCACGAAGAACTCGAGTTCCATCTGCTCGAACTCACGGGTGCGGAAGATCCAGTTCTGCGGCGTGATCTCGTTGCGGAACGACTTGCCGACCTGAGCGATGCCGAACGGCGGCTTCTTGCGCGTCGTGTTCAGCACGTTGGCGAAGTTGACGAACATGCCCTGCGCCGTTTCCGGGCGCAGGTAGGCGACGGCGCCGGAGTCCTCGACCGGCCCGGCCTGCGTCTTGAACATCAGGTTGAACTGGCGCGCTTCGGTGAACGTGCCGTGCTTGCCGCAACTCGGGCACGTGTCGGGGTCGTCGAGCTTGTCGAGGCGATAGCGGTTCTTGCAGTTCGTGCAGTCGACGAGCGGATCGGTGAAGTTGGCGAGGTGGCCGCTGGCCTCCCAGACCTGCGGCGGCCCGAGGATGGCGGCGTCGATCAGCACGACGTCGTCGCGAGCCTGGACCATCGCCCTGATCCACTCGTTCTTGACGTTGCGCAGCATCAGTGCGCCGAGCGGGCCGTAGTCGTAGGCGCTGCGGAAGCCGCCGTAGATCTCCGCCGACGGGTAGACGAACCCCCGCCGCTTGCACAGGTTGACGATCTGGTCGAGCTCGGTCGCCGGCATGACGCCCAAGACTACGACCGCCCCCCCGATCCGGTCGAAGACGGATTCTCACGAGGTTCCGGGCGCGATTGTGGCGGCGATTGCAGACAAGAACCGCGGCGAACGGGTGCGTCACATGGACGCCGCCTCGTCCGCCATCGACGCCAGCTTCGTGACGGTGCGCCAGTTGCGCATCGTCGCCTGTTCGGCGGCGCGACCCCTCGTCAGCGCCTGGGCGAGCTTGCTGCGCCCCAGCCCGTCCGGCAGGTACAGGTACGTCTCCCGGCCGCGCACGGCGAACTGCTCGGGCGCGAATGCGGCCGCGTCCAGCGTGGCGATCGCCGCCTGCCTCGGCGCACCCTCGACCTGGAACGCGACGTGGACAGCGGCGGTGTCCTGGAACGGGCAGCCGTCGATCACGGTGCCCAACTGCTCCGACGTGCGCATGGCGATCGCCGGGTCGACCGACGTCGCCGCTGCGATCGCCGAGCGCAGATTCGTCGCCACGTCAGCGACCGCTCCCGTCGCGCGGAACACAAGATTGCCGCTCTGCACGTAGGTGCGCACGGCGGAGAACCCGCACTCTTCGGCGGCGGCCCGCAGGTCGGCCATCGCCAACCTGTTGCGCCCACCGACGTTGACACCGCGCAGCAGCGCCACCAACACCGTCACCGAATGCTCACGAGCGTTTGCGCGCCGGTCTGGCGCCGATCCACGGGGGAAGCGCATCGCTCGCCGGCGCCCGTTCACCTGGCGGCGAACGCGTCGTCATCGTCGCCGCCGCGGCCATCCAGGCCGTCCGGCCCATGGACCTCCTCGAAGGCGACGAGCATCTCCGCCAGCGGCATGTCGACGAACGAACCGCGCTCGTTGACGTACTCCATGTGCCGGTTGCCGGACTCGTCGAACGGATGCATCAACGCGTCGTCGACACCGTTGAACTCCAGCACCTTGGTCCCGAAGCGGGCGCACAGCTCCCGGTTGAACGCAGATGACGCCTTGCGCCACGCCCCGTCGATCCACAGCTCGCTGTAACCGTGGTACACGAACAGGTCCGTTCCCATCTTGTCCCGCAGCTTCACGCTCTGATGGTTGCGGACGTCGGCGAAGCCGAGCCGGGCAGCTCCACCCGTCGCGGACGGCGACGAAGAGGGCGACGGCGCGATCACGATCGGACGTCGCCTCGGCCTCGTTCACCACGCGCTCGGCGAACGAGACGACGGCGGGGTGATCGGCATCGAGGAACCACGTCGGTCCCAGGCACCGCTCGGGGGCCAACGCGTCCTGCGTCTCGCTCGCCATCCCCCGAGGCTGGCACCGCCGGGCCCGCCACCACGAACCGGCGCGTCCGCTCAGTCGTGGCGCTCGAACATCGCGACGGCGCGCAGCCGCCGCTCGATGTGGTGCTCCAGTGCCCGCGTGGCGAGCAGCCCGACCTCGTGGGTGGCCGGCGACTCGGCGGCGGCCAGCGCCTCGTTCAGTCGCCCGCCGAGGATGTCGCGCAGTAGCGCCAACCCGGCCGCGCTGATCGGTGTCCCCGACCGGCACGCGCGACAGAGCACGCCGCCCTCGCCCAGATCGAAGGCGACGAAGCTGACGTCGGGCTCGCCACCCTCGCAGCGCAGGCACGTGTCCAGCTCCGGCCGCAGGCCCTCGGCGGCGAGCAGCTTCCAGAAGAACGCCGGCACGACGAGCGGGCTCGGCCGTGCCGTGATCGTGCGCAGGACGCCGACGAGCATGCGGTACAGCTGCGGGTTGGGCTCGCGTTCCAGGCCGAGCTGGTCCGCCGCTTCGAGCACGGCCATCGCCTGCGAGGCCCGGTCGAGGCTGGACAACAGCGGCGCCAGCGGCTCGACCGACTCGGCCTGGCTGACGATGTCCAGTTCCCGCCCGCGATACAGCAAGAGGCGCACGTGGCTCATCGGCTCGAGGCGCGCCCCGAACTTCGAGTTCGTCTTGCGCACGCCCTTGGCGACGGCGCGCACCTTGCCGTGCTCCTCTGTCAACACGACGACGATGCGGTCGGCCTCGCCGAGCTTGTAGTGACGCAGCACCACCCCCGTGTCCCGGTACAGCCGGCTCCCCCGCTCACTCATTGGCGCCGATCCCGACCTGTCCTTTCGGACCGGCCCGATCGGGCCGGTCGGAAAGGACAGAACCGTCTTCGAGGCCGCCGAAGCGGCGGCGTCGGCCGTGG
This sequence comes from Actinomycetota bacterium, assembly GCA_030858325.1. Lineage (GTDB taxonomy): Bacteria > Actinomycetota > Acidimicrobiia > Acidimicrobiales > Ilumatobacteraceae > JALZMG01. The sequence continues at coordinate 5,208 of JALZMG010000012.1, forward strand.
TAGTCGTCGATCGCCGTGCGCAGGTGCCCGGCGCGCAGCGCCGCCAGTGGCGTCGGATCGAAGACAAGCTCGCCGTAGGCCAGCTCCCACACCAGCGAGGGCGGCAAGCGCGTCGGCGGTCCGAGGACGACGACGAGGTCCGGCTCGACGTCGGCCGGCTCGTACAACACGCCGGCCACCGTCTTCTCGTCGACGGGCGCTGTCGCCGGTAGCCGACGCATCGCTTCGGCGAAGCGCTCCCTGCCGTCACCGAGCGGGTCGACGATGACCGTGCAACGGCCGCCGGCGACCGCATGGTGGCGCCGCGGTGCGTCGTGACGGCCATCGGGGCGGGCATCGTAGGAACGCATCGTCAACCACGCCCCGCCTGCGTCGGCGACGACGGTCCCCAGTTCCTCAGCCAGCCGGGCCCAGTCGGCGGCCGCAAAGGTCTCCCATTCGCGCCGAGTGCCTCCGACCACCATCACGTGCGCCAGCGAGGACCCCACGACGACCAGTCTCCCACGACACGGGCGCGCTCCCTCGTCTGCGGCGCTGCCGGTCCACGCGGAGTCAGGCTCACCCCGCGGCGCGCCGGGCGGTCGTAACATCGGTCTCCTGTGGCCAACGCCGACGCCCCGACGCCACGGTCCGCACGAGGCCACCTGCACGTGGCTTGCATCATGGACGGCAACGGCCGCTGGGCCGCCCGGCGGGGGCGGCCGCGTGTCGACGGACACACCGAGGGCGAGGAAAACCTCGCCCGCCTGGTGCGTGTCGCCGTGACCCGGGACATCGGCTGGCTGACGGTGTTCGGCTTCTCGACGGAGAACTGGATCCGCCCTCGCGCCGAGGTCCGCCACATCCTGGGCCTGCACCACAAGTTGTTCGGACGGGTCGCCGAGCTGAACGACCTGAACGTGCGCATCCAGTGGATCGGGCGACCGTTCGACTCGCCTGACGCCAGGACGCCGCGCTACGTCCAGCGGGCGATCGCCAAGGCCATCGCCGACACCGCGGGGAACACCGGGATGCTGCTGACCGTGGCCTTCGACTACGGCGCCCGCCAAGAGTTGATCGACGCCGTCCGCCGGGCGCGCGCCGATGCCGTGCCGGTCACGCCGGCCGCCATCTCCGAGCGGCTGTACCTGCCCGAGCTGCCGCCCGTGGACGTACTGGTCCGCACGAGTGGCGAGCGCAGGGTGTCCAACTTCCTGCTGTGGCAGAGCGCCGGCGCGGCGATGCACTTCACGGAGACGACGTGGCCAGACTACGACGGTCGCGACCTCGACGCCGCGCTGGCCATCGTCGGTGCATGACCGCGTCGGGCTCCTCGCCATGACGTCGGATCACGCCATTCAGCGGCGGATGGCCCGGTTCGGCACGCCGGCGAGGAACGAGCTTGCGGCGGCCGCATCGTCCACAGCCGGCGACGCGCTGGCCGCAGTCACCGCCACGCTGCCCGGCGTCGAGCGCCGGCCCGGCCAACGACGAATGGCCGAACTCGTTGCCGCCGCTCTCGACGCGGGTCGGCATCTCGTCGTGCAAGCAGGCACGGGGACGGGCAAGACCTTGGCTTACCTCGTCCCGGCCATCCGCTCCGGCCACCACGTCGTCGTCGCCACGGCGACCAAGGCCTTGCAGGATCAGCTGGCGAGCAAGGATCTCCCGTTCCTTCACGGTGTCCTGGATGAACCGTTCGACTGGGCCGTGCTCAAGGGGCGCAGCAACTACGTGTGCTTGCAACGGATTCGCGAGCTGGCGCCCGGACAGTCCGGTCAGCTCGAGCTGGAAGGGATGGCCGATACGACCCGCGAGGAGCTGACGCGACTGCGCCGATGGGCGGGCAGGACGGCGAGCGGGGACGCCGCCGAACTGGAGTGGTCGCCCACCGAGGCGGCATGGCGCGCGGTCAGCGTCAGCAGCGACGAATGCCCCGGCGCCGAACGCTGCCCGATGGGCGACCCCTGCTTCGCCGAGCTGGCCCGGCGGCGGGCGGCGGTCGCCGATGTCGTGGTCGTCAACACCCACCTCTACGGGCTGCATGTCGGCAGCGGCGGTGCGTTCCTGCCCGACCACGACGTCGTCGTGTTCGACGAGGCCCATGTCCTCGAGGACGTGATGAGCGACACCATTGGCGCCAAGCTGTCACCGGGACGCTTCGTCTGGCTGGCCGGCGTCGTCCGCCGTGTCGTCGGCGACGCCGACGTGGTTGCCGGCATCTTCGCGCTGACCGACACGCTTCGCGACGCGCTCGGTCCGTTCGCCGGCCAACGGCTGCAACAGCCCTACCCCGAGGCGGTGCAGGAGGCGCTGGCCGAGGCGCGCATCCGGCTCGACCGCGCCCTGCTCGCGCTGAATGCGATCGAGACCCCACTCGAGGATGCCAAGCAGCGCAAGCTGCGGGCGCAACTGCTGATCGGCCGGACGGTGGACGTCCTCGATCTCGCCTTGAGTCAACACGACGGTTACGTCGACTTCGTGTCCGGTCCACCCGAGCATCCCGAGTTGGAGATCGCGCCGCTCGACGTGGGTCCGGCGTTGGCCGAGTTCGTGTGGTCGGCGCGCACGGCGATCCTGACGAGCGCCACCGTGCCGTCGTCGCTCCCGGCCCGGCTGGGCATGCCGGCCGACGAGGTCGACACGGCCGATGTCGGCAGCCCGTTCGACTACGAGCACCATGCGCTGCTGTACTGCGCGCTCCATCTGCCGGACCCCCGCCACGCCGACTACCGCGACGCCCTCCACGGGGAGCTGGTCGCCTTGATCGAGGCCGCGGGCGGGCGGACACTCTCACTGTTCACGAGCTGGAAGGCGATGGACCTCGCCGCGGCCGCGGTGCGCGAACAACTCGACACGCCGATCCTGACCCAGCGCGAACTGCCGAAGCCAGCGCTCGTGCGGCGCTTCACCGCCGACGAATCCCTGTCCGTGTTCGCCACCGCCGGGTTCTTCCAGGGCGTCGACGTGCCTGGCCGCACGCTGAGCCTGGTGACGATCGACCGCCTCCCGTTCCCGCGCCCTGACGATCCGTTGCTCTCGGCCCGGCGTGAGCTGCTCGGCCCGACGGCGTTCGCCGAGATCGACCTGCCCCGGGCGGCGATGATGCTTGCCCAGGCCTCGGGACGCCTGATCCGCACGGCCGCCGACCGCGGTGTGGTCGCCGTGTTCGACCGCCGCCTCGGCACCGCTCGCTACCGCTGGGAGATCATCGCTGCGCTCCCGCCGATGCGCAGGACGCGCGACCGGGCCGAGGTCGAAACGTTCCTCCGCCGTCTGACGGCCGACACGACCGCCAGGTGATCCGGGTCACCTGCGTCGACGATCGTCCTGATGCGGCCGCCGCAAGCTCGTTCCTCGCCGGCGTGCCGAACCGGGCCACCAAACCCTGAACGACGCGATGACGTACCGTCGAGCAATGGCGACCTCGAACGAGCTGGTGCACCTGGAGATCGACGACGGCGTGGCCATGATCACGCTCGATTCGCCGGCCAACCGCAACGCACTCTCCATCGCGCTCGTCGCCGGCATGCACAACGCGCTCGACGGGGCCGAGACCGGAGTCGCCGCCGGTTCGGTTCGCTCGATCGTGCTGACC
>JALZMG010000018.1 GCA_030858325.1 Actinomycetota bacterium
GGATGATCCAGGCCCACCCATTGGGCAGCGAGACGTGCCCGTCGTGCATGGCGTCGTCGACCTCGGCGACGGCCACGCAATGCAGGCACTCTGCTGCCACGAGGCAGGGGCCGGCGGCGCGATGTCGACCGCTGCCGCATCGGATTCAAGAAGGTCGGTCATGTCGTCTCCAGTCGCGCTGCGAAGGTGGCCCCGTCTCCCGTGAGTGCAGTAGAGAGTGCACTGTCCGGCCACCACCGCAAGCCCCTCGACCGTGGCCGGTGGCACATCCGGCGACGAGCATGCGGCGCCGCGGCGCGCCATCATCGGGGGATGGCCGCCGAGGACGATGTCCGCCGCATGGCGATGGCGCTGCCGGAGACGACGGAGAAGCCGAGCTACGGCACGCCGGGTTTCCGCGTCAAGGACCGCCTGTTCGCGCGGATGCACGATCTGCCGGACACGCTCGTCGTCTGGGTCGCCGACATGGCCGAGAAGGAGGCGCTATTGGCGACGGCACCGGACACGTACTTCGAGACGCCGCACTACGACGGCTATCCGATGGTCCTCGTGCACCTGGCGACGATCGAGCTCGAAGAGTTGGGCGAGGTGATCACGGAGTCGTGGCGGGCCCGAGCACCGCGTCGGCTGCTCGCCGAGGTCGACGCCGCCAACCCGCCGAGCTGAAACGGCGGTTCTCAGCCGGCAAGCAGGTACACAGCCACCCAGTGGGTGAACGCGGCGGCGATGACGAGCGAGTGGAAGACCTCGTGGTAGCCGAACACACGGGGCCACGGGTTCGGCCGCTTCAGCGCGTAAACGATCGCACCGACCGTGTAGAGCACGCCGCCGACGGCGAGCAGGGCCAGCTCGGCGCCCGACATCCCCCTGACGTAGGCAGGAAGGTCGACCATGAGCTGCCATCCAGCGAGCAGGTAGACGAGTGCCACGAGTCCTGACGGCGCGTCCATCCACAGCATGCGCACGCCGACGCCGATCACCGCAAGGGTCCACGCCAAGACGAGGAGCACGACCCGGGTGGCGCCGTCGAGCGCGAGCACGATCACGGCCGTGTACGTGCCGGCGATCCCGACGAGGATCATCGAGTGGTCCAGCCGGCGCAGGAGGCGGCGGGGCAGGTGGGCCAGACGCGGCGAGTGGTAGATGCCGCTCGTGGCGAGCATCGCCGTCACGCACACGCCGTAGACGATGACCGTGGCCAGCGCGCCGCCGCTCGACGTGCGCAGCGTGAGCAAGGCGGTGAGTACGACGGCCACGGGGATCGCCGCCCGATGAAACGACCCGCGCATCGACGGCCGCACGATCGCCGGCGCCTCCATCGACGCCGGCCCGTCGACGAGTTCGATCTCGTCCGCCTCATCGGACATTGCGCCAGTTTCGCAGTGGATCTCGTGAAGCGCCGCGCACCTTGGGCGCCTCCGTCTTGGTTCGGCGCGCGCTCGACCGCGCTGCGCTTGGCGGGCCGTAGCGCTCGGGACTGGCGCCGCCGCTGCGAACCTGATGCGTCTCGCTCGACCGCGTGCTGCGGTTCGGTGCTCCGGAGCTCTTGAAGCAGGGGCGTACGCGGTCTTCGAGGGGTTCGGCCGCGGCGTCCCGCGCCAACTGGGCGCGGACGTTCTCAGACACCTCTTATCTGGGCGCCGGGCACGGCGTTGGCTACGCGGTTGCCGTGACGACGGTGAGCTCGCTGCCGTTCACGGTGACGGCGGTGACGCCTTTGACGCGGCTGACTTTCTCGACGACGTCGGGCAGCTCTCGCCACCCGGGTTCGACCTCCAAGTCGACAGTGTTGCCGTGCATCGTCACCTGCCGCAGCTGCGGCGAGTTGCGCAGGCGGTCCTCGGTGGCGATGGCCATCAGCACGCGACCGGTGCGCAGGGCTCTCGCCGGGTCGATGTCGCGCTGGGCAACCACTTCGCTCCACAGCGACCGGCCCCAACGCAGGATCTCGTGGCGGTAGTTCCACGCCCACGTCGCCAGCGCCGCCCTGCCGAGTGGGTTCATCACCCCGCGCCGGGTCAGCCCACGCAGCGCCGAGATCATGGGGACGCCGTTCCCCCGTCCGGCGATTTCGAAACCTCCGAAACCTTGGCCCCGTGGCGGCCGACGCCACCGGCGAAGCGCTGCGCGCCGGCCATCGTCTCGCCGCTGGCGATCGTCGCTCGTCCGAGCGCCGCCTCGTTGCGGATCGCCGCAACTTCCTCGAGGTCCCACTGCTCCAACGCCGAACGGCGGTCGTTGCGCAGGCACTGCTGGGGTAGCGCAGCCAACTCTTGCGCCAGTTCGACCGCGGCGGCGAGCGCGCCGCCGGGCTCGACGACGCGGTTGACGAGTCCCATCCGCTCGGCCTCGATGCCGTCGACGCCGCGACCCGTGAGGATCAGATCGATCGCCCGGCTGTGGCCGAGCAGCCGCGGCAGGCGGATCGTGCCGAGGTCGATCAGCGGCACACCGAAGCGGCGGCAGTAGACGCCGAGCACGGCGTCCGCGGCGGCGACGCGCAGGTCGCACCACACCGCCAGCTCCAGCCCGCCGGCGACGGCGAAACCCTCGATCGCGGCGATCACCGGCTTGCTGAGACGGAGGCGGGTCGGCCCCATTGGCCCGGGCCCGTCCTCGCCGAGCGTGCGCCGGTCCCCCTCGCTCAACGCCTTCAGATCGGCGCCGGCGCAGAAACACCCTCCGGCACCGGTGAGCACGGCGACGGCCAACTCGTCGGCGGCGGCAAACTCCTCGAACGCAGCCAGCAACGCAGCGGCCGTCGCCGCGTCCACCGCGTTGCGCCGTTCGGGACGATCGATCGTCACGACGCGCACCGGCCCGTCGTCGACGACGTGCACCGACGGGGACGACGTGGTCGCCCGCTGCTGGTCGCTTGGCAACGTCATGGATCGTCGTCTACCACGTCCGCTAGCGGCGACGACGACGGAGGAGTGTGGGTCAGTGGGGTGCGACGGTCGCTGCGGCCGCCAGACTGCCCGCCGTGAAGCGGTTGCAGTGCCCGACATGCGCCAACGAGGTGTTCTTCGATTCCCTCAACTGCGTGCGCTGCCTGACCGGCCTGGCCGTCGACCTGGCTGCCGACCGTGAGATGGAGATGATCGATGTCGCCGCGGCGACGCCCTGCACGAACCGCGCCACGTGGGGATGCAACTGGCCGGCCGCAGATGGCGACGACACGCAGCACTGCGCCAGCTGCGTACTCGTCGATCCCGGCCAGCGGGGGGCCGACCGGTCGATGGTGCAGTTCCAGTCGGCGCAGCGCCGGGCGCTGTACCAGCTCTCGCAACTCGGCGTGCCGTGGCGATCGCCCTCATCGACCGCCGACGCGACCGCCGCCGACGGCGACGCGCTGGACCCGGCCCGGGCGACGACGGAGTTGCGCTTCGCGTACCGCTCGCGCAACGCCGGCGACGTGGCCATCATCGGGCACCGCGGCGGGGAGATCACGCTCGACCTCGACGAGGCCGACCCGGCCAGGCGCGAGCAGATCCGGGCCACACTCGGTGAGCACTACCGCACCCCGCTGGGGCACATTCGCCACGAGCTCGGCCACTATGTCTGGCTCAATCACGTCGCCACCGAGGCCGCCGTGCTCGACGAGTTCCGCAACATGTTCGGCGACGAGCGCTCCGACTACACATCCTCGCTCGAGGAGCACTACGCCCGCCTCGACGACGGCTCGTGGCGCGACGACCACGTCTCGTTCTACGCGTCTGCGCATCCGTGGGAAGACTTCGCCGAGTCGTGGGCCCAGCTGATGCACGTCCACGACGTCGTCGAGACCGGCGCGTCGTGGGGGGTCGTCGACCTGCCGGACGACCCGACCGACGCCAGAGCCTGGTTGGGAAACTCGATCACGGCCAGCGTCGCCGCCAACGAGCTGGCCCGCTCCATGGGGATGCGCGACCTCTACCCGTTTGCGCTGTCCGCCGGCGTGCGGGCCAAGGTCGAGTTCTGCTGGCGCTTAGTGCATCTCTCATAACGCGGCCGCCACAAGCTCGTTCGCTCGCCGGCGTGCCGAACCGGGCCACCAGCCCTGGACGACGCGCCCGCCTCCCCATGACGCGGCCGCCACAAGCTCGTCGCTCGCCGGCGTGCCGAACCGGGCCACCAGCCCTGGACGACGCGCCCGCCTCCCCATCATGCGGCCGCCACAAGCTCGCTGCGCGCCGGCGTGCCGAACCGGGCAACCAGCTTCTTCCCCTGTTCGCGGCGTGTACGGCGCGGTACCGTTCGGCCGTGCCAGCGACGACGACGGGTGCTTCGCGCGTCGGGGAACGATCGACGATCGAGGACGTGGCCAGCGGCGCCGGCGTGTCGGTGGCCACGGTCAGCCGGGCGCTGCGCGGGCTGCCGAACGTCGCCGTCTCGACACGCTCACGCGTCGAGGAGGTCGCCAGGGAACTGAACTATCGCGCCGACCCCGCCGCGTCGCGATTGGCCGCCGGGCGCAGCCGCACGATCGCCGTCGTCGTACCGATGATCAATTCGTGGTACTTCTCCAACGTCGTCGCCGGTGCGGAAGCCGTCTGTGCCGAGGTCGGCTACGACCTGCTCATCCTCACCGCGCCAGACACCGCGGCGCGGCAGAACGTCGTCACCACCGCCGCCGCGCTCGACCGGCGCGTCGACGGGCTGATCTTCGTCGAGGTCGCCCTGCCGCCCGACGAGCTGGTCGAGCTCGGCCGCCACCGCCTGGGCGTCGTCACCGTCGGTCAGCAGACCATGACGTTCCCGTCCGTCCACGTGGACAACATGGCCGTCGGGGAGACCGCCGTCGGTCATCTCGTCCAGCTCGGCCATCGCCGCATCGGCATCGTCGGCGCGCAGGCCGAGGAGCCGGCCTGCTTCGACGTGCCCGGCCAGCGCATCCTCGGCGCAAAACGGGCGCTCGCCACTGTGGGTCAGGTCCTCGACCGGGCGCTCGTCGTCAACGGCGAGTTCACCGTCGACGGAGGCTTCCAGGCCGCCGGCCGCCTGCTCGACCGCGCCCAACCGCCGACGGCCATCTTCGCGCTGTCGGACGAGATGGCCATCGGGGCCCTGGTCGCCGCCCGGCGGCGAGGGTTCGACGTGCCGCGCCAGTTGTCGGTGATCGGCGTCGACGACCACGACGTCGCCGAGGTGATGGGCCTCACAACGGTGCGCCAGCACGTGTCCGAGCACGGCGCGGTGGCAGCACGCGCACTACTCGACCTCCTCTCCAACGAGGACCGTCTCGTCGGGCCCGCCGTTGGCACGATCGAACTGGTCGTCCGCTCGACGACCGGCACGTGTGCTTGACCCGGCGGAGGAAGTATGAAAGCGTTTGCACGGCGCCGGGACAGGCCCGCGTCCTGTAAGGGGGATTGATGAGAATGCGTTGGACGAGGAAGCGTTGGCTGCGGCTGGCGGCCGTGCCATTGACGTTTGCATTCGTGGCTGCGGCATGCGGCGACGACGACGACGACGACGGCAGTGCTGGAACCGAGGCGCCGGCGGGGACCGACGCACCCGAAGGCACCGCGGACACCGCGGGGACGGATGCCCCGGAGGGCACAGGCGGCGGGGACGAGGACGAGAACTTCGAAGGGGCCGAGGTCACCGTGACCGGGCCAGAACGTGACGATCCGTCCGTCATCGCCATCAACACGGCGCTCGACGCGTTCGGCGACGAGCGCGGCATCGAGATCACGTTCACCGGTGACGCCGACTGGGAAGCGAACATCAACACCCAGGTCGAGGGCGGCAACCCGCCGAACATCGGCATCTTCCCGCAGCCCGGCAAGCTCGGCGAGTTCGCTGTCGCCGAGTCCGTCGTGCCGCTGGCCGACAACGTCGTCGCCGCCGTCGAGGAGTCTTGGCTCGAGGGCTACTACCTGCCGGCGATCACCGACGACGTGCTCTACGGCGTGCCCGTGAAGACCGACCTCAAGTCGCTCGTGTGGTACAAGCCGGCACTGTTCGAAGAGGCCGGGTACGAGATTCCCGAGACGTTCGAGGAGTTCACCGCGCTGATCGACCAGATGAGGGAAGACGGCGGGCCGAAGCCGTTGTGCGTCGGCATCGAGTCCGGCAACGCGACGGGCTGGACGTTCACCGACTGGACCGAGGAGCTGGTCCTGCGGCAGGCCGGCCCCGACGTCTACGACCAGTGGGTGAGCCACGACATCCCGTTCGACGACCCGCAGATCGTCGAGGCCATGCAGACGGTCCTCGATCTGTGGAGCGAGGAGAACGTGTTCGCCAGCGGCGGCAACATCGCCGCCACGAACTTCGGCGACAATGCCCAGCCCCTCGTCGACGAGCAGTGCTACATGCACCGCCAGGCGTCGTTCTTCAGCGGCTTCTTCCCCGCCGGTACACCATTCGCCGACGGTTCGGCAGACGCGATCGACGTCTTCTACTTCCCGGACATCAACGGTGACCGCCCGGCGCTGACCGCCGGCACGTACGCCGCCGCGTTCGACGACGAGCCCGCCACGATGGCCGTGCTCGAGTACATGGCCTCGCCGGAGTATGCGCAGCTACGCCAGGAGACGCAGACGGCCGAGCTGGACGGTGGCCTGTCCGGATTCCTCTCCGCGGCTCAAGGCCAGGATCCATCGGTGTACCAGCCGCTCGAGCAGGGGTTCCTGGAGATCCTCAACAACGCCGAGATCACGCGGTTCGACGCGTCGGACCTGATGCCGGCCGAGGTGGGTGCCGGGGCGTTCTGGACCGAAGGCACATCCGCGGTCAACGGTGACTCGTCGGCCGAGGAAGCAGCCGCGGCCATCGAAGCGGACTGGCCGAGCTGACGTTGCAGCACAGATGAACAACGGTCGGGGCATCGGCGATGGCCGGTGCCTCGACCTCGTTCTGGGGTGGCCACGAGGTGTGGCAGAGTGAGACAGCAATGGGGATGGCGAGCGCTGGGGGTATGACGCGTGGATAAGGT
>JALZMG010000023.1 GCA_030858325.1 Actinomycetota bacterium
GCGTCGCCCCCGCCTCTTGCAGGTGGTAGGAGCAGACGTTGATCGGGTTCCACAGCGGAGCGTGCTCGGCGCACCACGCCACCATGTCGACGATCAGGCGGCGTGACGGCTCCGGCGGGAAGATGTAGGTCCCCCGCGACAGGTACTCCTTGACGATGTCGTTCTGCGTCGTGCCCCGCAACTCGGTGGGTGGTGTGCCCTGCTCCTCGGCGTTGGCCACGTACAGCGCCAGCAGCCAGGCGGCGGTGGCGTTGATCGTCATCGACGTGTTCATCTCGCCGGGTGGGATGCCGTCGAGCAGGGTGCGCATGTGCCCGAGGTGGACGACGGGGACGCCGACCTTGCCGACCTCGCCACGGGCCAGCGTCGAGTCCGGGTCGTAGCCCGTCTGCGTCGGCAGGTCGAAGGCGATCGACAATCCGGTCTGGCCCTTGGCCAGGTTCGTGCGGTAGAGGCGGTTGGACGCCGTTGCCGTGGAGTGCCCGGAGTACGTACGCATCATCCATGGCCGATCGGGCGACGCCTGCGATCCTGCCGTCTCCGTCATCGCCACCTCCTCGTCATCCGGCGCTTCATGCCAGTGTGCTCGTCGCGCACTCGCCGGGACCAGCCAGGACGGCCGCATCGAGGCGGGCGAGGTACTCCGGGCGGGGGATGGCCACGGCGCCGATCGAGGCCAGGTGCGCCGTCAGCCACTGCACGTCGAGCAGCCTCGCGTCGTCCGCCCGCAGCCGCTCGACGAGCGCGACCAGCGCCACCTTCGACGCGTCGCTGACCGTGTGGAACATCGACTCCCCGGCGAAGAAGCGCTCGATGCGCACGCCGTAGAGGCCGCCGACGAGCACGCCGTCGTCGTCGTAACACTCGACGGAGTCCGCCCAACCCAACTCGTGCAGGCGGCCGTATGCCCGCCCGAACGCGGGCGTGATCCAGCCACCGGGGCGGGACGGGTCACCGCAGCGGGCCATCACCTCGGTGAAGCGCGTGTCATGGCGGACCTCGAAACGACGCAAGCTGCGACGGAGTGATCTGGTGATGCGCAGCCCGTCGAGCGGGATGACCGCCCGCGGGTCAGGCGAGAACCAGGCGATGCGCCGGCGCCCGAACGGCATCGGGAAGAGACCGGAGCGGTAGGCGGCGAGGAGGGTCCCCGGCTCGAGGTCGGCACCGACGCCGACGATGCCGTCGCCATCGGCGTGGTCCGGCGGCGGCAGGACCCACCTGCTGGCGGGAGGCTCGACCGGGCGTGTCCGTCGACGCTCAGTAGTCGTAGAAACCGCGCTTGGTCTTGCGTCCCAGGTGACCGGCGGCGACCATCCGCCGCAACCTCGGCACGGCCGCGTAGTTCGGATCGCGAAACTCCGCGTACAGCGCGTCCAGGATGGCCAAGGAGGTGTCCAGGCCGACGAGGTCGAGCAGGGCGAACGGACCCATCGGGAAGTTGCACCCTCCCTGCATCGCCGTGTCGATGTCGTCGCGCGATGCCGTGCCCTGCTCGAGCATGCGCACGGCGTTGTTGAGGTACGGGAAGAGCAGCGCGTTGACGACGAAGCCGGCTCGGTCGACGACCTCGACGGCGTCCTTGCCACAGGCCGTGGCGAAGGCCATCGCCTGCTTGACCGTGTCGTCGGACGCCGTGATCGGGCGGACCACCTCGACCAGCTTCATCATCGGCGCCGGGTTGAAGAAGTGGATGCCGCAGACCTTGTCTGGCCGCTGCGTGGCGACGGCGAGCTCGACGACGGGCAGCGTGGAGGTGTTCGTGGCGAGGATGCCGTCGGGCTTGACGATCTGCTCCAACTCTTCGAACAACGCCCGCTTGACGGGCAAGTCCTCGACGACGCTCTCGATCACCAGGTCGCACTCGGCGAGGCGGCCGAGGTGGTCGGTCGCCGTGACCCGTTCGAGCGCGGCGTCACGGCCGCTGGCGTCCAGCCGGCCCTTGGCGACGTGCCGATCGAGGCTGGTCGTCATCCCGGCGACGACAGCGTCCGCGCCGGACCTGCTGCGCGAGCGGACGACCACGTCGAAGCCGGCCAGGGCGACGACCTCGGCCAGCCCGGCGCCCATGATGCCCGACCCGACGATGCCCACCGTAGTGATGTCTGCCATGGGGGCGCGAGCATAGTTACCAGCCAGTAACCCGTCGACCCGCGGGTGGGTCGCGGGTTCACGACTGCGCGTCGCGCTGGGTCCGCATCTCCGCCTCGTAGTCGCCGGCGAGAGACGACTTCGCCGTCTCCGTGAGGACCTTGCCGGCGAGCTGGAACACCTCCTGCTCCTCCTCGTCGAGGTGGTGGTGGACCTTGTGGTGCAGGGCGCGCGCCGTGACCAGCCACTGCGAGGCGGCGAGCTGGTAGCCCTCGAGCTGCTCGATCAGCTCGTCGATCTCGTGGTGCTCGGCGATCGAGTGGCGGGCCTTCTCCTGGGTCAGGTCGTCCTGCATCAGCGGCACGTAGAAGTGGCGTTCCTCGGCCACCGCATGCGCGTGCAGCTCGACGCGCAGGCGGGCGAACAGGCTCGTCCGTTCGTCACTCGCTCCTGTCGTGCCGACCAACTCGTCGGCCAGCGCCCGTTGGCGGTTGTGGTCGGCGCGCAGGGACTCGAAGATCGTCGTCATCGCCCCATCATGGCGGGGTCCGGGGATTCGCGCGTCGGGGCGACGCTTACGATGCGCGGCCATGACGCTGTCTGCCTCGGCCGGGACGATCGCACTGTGCGGGGGAGCACCGTTCACCGGCAACGACGAGCTCGACCGCCGGCTCCTAGCCGACGCCGGCGCGAGTCGCGTCGTCGTGCTGCCGACGGCTGACGCGTTCGAGGAACCGGCAGTCCTCGTCGCCGCGTCGATGTCGTGGGCCGAGCGACTGGACGTCGACGTCGAGGCGCTGATGGTGCTGCAGCGCCACGATGCCGAGGACGAGGGCGCCGCGGGCGTCGTCCGTGGCGCGTCGGCGGTGTACGTCGTCGGCGACTCGTCGATGCACCTGCGGAGCGCGCTCAAGGGCACGCGGGTGTTGGCCGCACTCGGCGACATGCTCGGGCAGGGCGGGCTGGTCGTCGGTGTCGGCCCCAGCGCGGCCGCCCTGTGTGACCCGATGCTCGACCAGCGCGGCGGCGCGTTCACGATCGGGCTCGGGCTCGTCACCGGCCTCGCTGTGATCCCTGACGCCGACAGCGAGAGCGAGGAGCGCCGCCAGCGCACGCTGTCGCTGGCCGACACGACCGTCGTCGAGCTCCCGGCGGGCTCCGCCGTCGTGCGGCGGGACGGCGTGTGGGAGCTGGTCGGAGACCCGACGATCCACGGCGACCTGCCCGTGCTGTCGTAGCGCCCGCCGACGGCACGGCTGCGGGCCGGCCCGGTCGGGGTCGACGGCGGGGCATCGAGACGGCGCTGCGGCGCCGCGCCGGTCGGCGGCAAGCACGCCCGGCAGGGAAGCGACCTCCCTGGCCATCACGTCCGTGCAGAGCTCTTGAAGCAGGTGGCGAAGGGCCGTTGCTCCGGGTCTGGCCGTCGCGACCCCGCCAATCTGCGAGCGAATCGTGCCAAAAGGCGATCTGACCCGACCCCCATATTCGAGAACCTCCGCGCCCAGTTCCACATTTGAGAACCTTCGCGCCCAGATGGGCGACGGCGCGACGACCGGACCCCGTCGCGAGACTCGGCCACTCCACCCGCTCCAAGAGCTCCTCGGCGCGACCGTGATGACTGCCGCCCAGGACGCGTCCGCCGACGCTGACGGTGCTATCCGCCGGACGTGGTCGCCGTCGGCTCGCTCGTGGCCGGCGAGCCCGGCGCCGAACTCGGCGCCGAACTGTCTGCCACCGTCGTCTCCGTGGTGTCCGTCACCGTGGCGGGCGTCGTCGCCGTGGCACCGGCGGCGTCCTCGGTGATCGTGACCGTCTCCACGGACACTTCCTCGGCCGGCGTCTGGCCGTCGGGGCCGCCGGCGCCGGCGACCATCTCCTGAGCGATCTCCAGCCCCTCGGTCACCGTGCCGAACACGACATACGTGCCGTCAGCGTCGAGGTTGGAAGCCGCCGGGCCGGTGACGATGAACCACTGCCCGCCGGCGGAGTTCGGCGCGCCGGTGCGGGCCATGACGATCTGGCCCTCCTCGTACGTGAACCTCGATCCCTCGTCGGGGATCGTGTAACCGGGGTTGGCCAGGTTGTCCGTGCCGCCGCCCTGGACGATCTCGATGCTCGGGTCGGCGCGGAAGATCAGCGTCTCGTCGTAGTAGCCGAAGCGGGCCAGCGTGACGAAGTTGTTGACCGTGCCCGGCGTGCTCGCCGTGTCGAGCTCGACGACGATGTCGCCCTCCGACGTGCCGATCGTGGCCGTGTACGACGACTCCGGATCGATGCACAGCTGCGGTGCGCCGTCGAAGCTGCGGACCGGCTCCTCGACGCCCTCGGGCGGGCAGGCGCCGACGCCGAGTTGGAAGCCGTTCGGCAGCTGCTCGCCCGCGGGGACCGACTCGGCCGTCGAAGTCGCCGGGGCCACCGATGGCGACGTCAACTCGGTGTCGGCTGCGTCGTCGTCGCCGCCGCTGAACGCGCCGCCGAACCAGGCGAGGGCCAGGACCACGAGCAGCCCACCGGCCACGGCGACGGCACCGATGACGAGCCGGCGCGTCGTCGTCTGGCGCCGCTGCGCCTGGCGCTGGTACTGGTTCTTGAGCTGGCGGTTGGCCCGCTGGCGTTCGCGCTTCTCGGTGGCCACTGGCGAGAAGCTACCGGTGCCGCCTGCCGCCTCGACCGTCACTCGCCCTGGCGGCGGGGGTTCCGACGATGCCCGCCGCTCGTCCCGTACGATCGTCGGCATGGCCGTCGTCCGACTGTTCGCCGCGGCGCGCGAAGCCGCCGGCACCGGTCGCGACGAGCTGCCGGGCGAGACGGTGGCCGCAGTGCTGGCAGCCGCCACGGATCGATACGGGACGGACTTCGCCGGCGTGCTCGGCACGTGTCGCATCTGGGT
This sequence comes from Actinomycetota bacterium, assembly GCA_030858325.1. Classification (GTDB taxonomy): domain Bacteria; phylum Actinomycetota; class Acidimicrobiia; order Acidimicrobiales; family Ilumatobacteraceae; genus JALZMG01. The sequence continues at coordinate 4,982 of JALZMG010000023.1, forward strand.
CAACGGCGACGCCGCCTCGCCGGAGACGACTGTCCGCTCCACCGACGAGGTGGCCGTGCTCCCGCCGGTTTCCGGGGGCGCGACGTGACGGCGGACGACCTCGACGATCTGCGCGCCCGCCGGCGCCGCTTGCAGTCACTCGACGACGTCGTGTCCTACGTCCGCCGCGTCGCCCAGGCCCGCGGCGACCTGGCGCGTGCCGAGCTGGCCCGCCGAGC
>JALZMG010000163.1 GCA_030858325.1 Actinomycetota bacterium
TTGCCTGCCCGACGGCCCCGCCGAGCAGATCGACGTCGACGACTGGACCGGTGCCGTCGCCGCCGTCGCCACGCGCACTGCGCTCAGCGCGGCTGGCGGGACCGCAGGTTCGTGCGATAGACCGCACGCACCTCGCGCCGCTGGCGAACCGAACTCGACAGCGACCCCAGCCCATAGCCGAGGCCGGTGAGCAGCCAGCGCACCATCACGAGTGCGAACACGATCGCCAAGGCCACGGCTCCCGGCACGAGCAGGGATCGCAGCACATCGCTCCGGGCGCCGGACAGCGGAGACAGCAGCCCCGAATCGACGGCCGTGCCGTCGCCGCTCAGCGTGCGCACGGGATCGTCGAGCGACGGGCAGTCGGCGTCGGTCTCGGCCTCGCCGATCACGTCGTCGCCGCCGAACAGTTGGGCTTCGTCGGTGACCTTGGATGTCAAGACGTCCGTCTCCGGGTCGACGCTCGCGCCGACGAGGTACTGCTGACCCCGCTCCAGGTACTTCGTGTCGATGCCGAAGCGCACGTCGACGAGGTCGCCGAGCGCGAATCGCTCGACGGCACCGGCGCGCACCTGGTCGATGCGGAACCGTCCGGTCTGGAAGTCGGTGGCCTGCAGGGTGCCGAGGAAGACGAGGTCGGGAAGCTCAGGCGCGGCACATCCGGTCGGCACCTCCACGGGCCACATCCGCCCGGCGGTCGGCGCGGCGATCGTCGTCGCCGGCGCCACCGTGGAAGGCGGCGACGTGACGAGGGGGACGAGCGTCGTCGTCGTCGTCGTGCCGGGAACGGTCGTCGTGCCGGGAACGAGCGTGAAGGACGTCGTGGTCGTCGTGTCGTCGTCGTCCTCGTCGTCCTGCTGGGCGGACACGGCGGCGGGCACGATGGCCACCAGCGCGGCCAATGCGACGCCGGCGAGTCGGGCGCGCGATGCGCCGCTGGCCGCTCTCGTCACGCCGCCAGGGTACGGCGGCGATCAGCGACCGCGGAACGTCGGGGTGCGCTTCTCGACGAACGCGCTGACGGCTTCGGCGGTGTCGGCGGTCGTGAAGTTGATCGTCTGCGCTGCGCCTTCGTCGTCCAGCGCCTGTTCCAGTGTGATGCCGACGGCGTTGTTGAGCAGCCGCTTCGTCTGGGCGATGGCGATCGGCGGCCCGGCGGCCAGGCGCGCCGCCCAGTCGGCGACGAAGGCGTCCAGCTCACCGTCGGGCACGACCCGGTTGACAAGCCCGATGCGGTCAGCCTCGGCGGCGTCGATGATGTCGGCGAGCAGTGCCAGCTCCTTGGCCCGGTGCATCCCGATGCGGCGGGGCAGTGCCCACGAGCCCCCGAAGTCGATGGTCAGGCCGCGGCGGGCGAAGATCTCCGAGAAACGGGCGTTGTCGGAAGCGACGACGACGTCGCAGAGCAGGGCCATGTTCATCCCCGCGCCGGCGGCGATGCCACGTACCTTGGCAATGGTCGGCTGGGGCAGGCGGTACAGCGTCAGCGCGATGTCGGCGATGTGCCGCATCCCCGCCAGCAGGTTGGGCTGGGGCACATCCCGTGCGCCCTCGGCACCGTCCGAGTCACCGTTTCCGGATGAGCCGCGAGTGGACATTCCGGAGACGTCGGCGCCGGAGCAGAAGTCACCGCCGGCCCCGGTCAGCACGACGGCGCGGTCGGCGGGGTTGGCGGCGATCTCCCTGAACGCTTCGAGCAGCGCGTCCCACAACTCGCCGTCGGCGGCGTTCTTGCGGTGCGGGCGGTTCATCGTCAGGGTGACGACACCCCGGTCACGTTCGACGAGCAAAGTCGGAGACGGCATCGCGCGGACGATACTGAGCGCCGTGGGTTTCAACCCCTACCGGAAGTTCCACGCCCGGCGCGCCGACTACGCGCTCGTCGCCGTCGCCATCGCCGTCGCCCTCGGCTTCGTCCTCTGGGGGTTCCTCGGCTGAGTCTGGCGCTGAGTCAGAATGCGTGCTGGACGATGTCCATCGTCGAGCCGGTGATGGCGACGACGTCGAAGCGCACGTCGACGCCGTGCGTGCCGGTCGTGCGCAGGTACTCGGCGGCCAGCCGGCGCAGGCGCTGCTGCTTGGCCGGGCCGACGGCGGCGGCGGCCGGACCGTACGCGTCGCTGCGGCGGGCCTTGACCTCGCTGATGACGAGCAGCCGGCCGCGGCGGACGATGAGGTCGACCTCGCCGGACGGGCAGCGCCAGTTCCGTGCGACGATGGCGTAGCCGTGCTGGCGGTACCACGCGGTCGCCATGTCCTCGCCCCACCGGCCACGTTCCAGATGGGAGCCCTTCGTCGTGTCCACGCCATGCCTCCTACGTCGTCGTCGCGGAGGGGTCGCAGGACCCGATCAGTCAGGTCGCCGGAGGGCGACCGGATGCCGGCTGGCCGGCGGTCAGAAGTCGCGCTTCTCGCGGACTCTGGCGGCGCGGCCGGTGCGACCACGCAGGTAGTACAGCTTGGCGCGGCGCACGTCGCCGCGCTTGACGACTTCGATCTTCGTCACCGTCGGCGTGTGCACGGGGAATGTGCGCTCGACACCGACGCCGTAGCTGAGCTTGCGCACCGTGTACGTCTCCTGCAACCCACCGCCCTGGCGGCCGATGACGTTGCCCTGGAACACCTGGACGCGCTCCTTGCTGCCTTCGACCACGCGCACGTGGACCTTGACTTCGTCGCCTGGCCCGAAATGCGGGATGTCGTCGCGCAGCGAGTCGTTGTCGATCAGGTCGGTGACGTTCATGGCGGCTTTCGGGTCGAGGCTCGACAGGCGAGGGTGCAGGTGGGCCGAGGGCGGGTCAAGGATACGGGACCGGCGGGAACTCTTCCAACAACGCCCGCTCGGGCGCGCTCAGCCCGCCCCGCGCCTCGACCAGGTCGGGGCGGACGGCCAGTGTCCGGTGCAGCGCCTGGGCCAGGCGCCACCGCTGGATGCGGGCGTGGTCACCGCTGCGCAGCACGTCGGGAACCCTCCAGCCGCGAAACTCGGCAGGGCGGGTGTACTGCGGCTCCTCCAGCAGTCCGTGCGCGCCGAAGCTCTCCGTGACGGGGCTGGTGTCGTTGCCCATCACGCCGGGCAGCAGCCGGGTGATGGCCTCGACGACGAGGCAGGCGGCGACCTCGCCACCGGCCAGCACGACGTCACCGACGCTCAGCTCACCGTCCACCAGATGCTGGCGAATGCGGTGGTCGACGCCCTCGTACCGTCCGCACAGCAGGCTGAAGCCGTCGCCGGCGGCCAGCTCGACGGCTGCCGTCTGGTCGAAGCGGCGGCCGCCTGGGCCGAGCAGCAGCAGCGGGCGCGGCGGATCGACGGCCTCGACCGAGGCGAACATCGGCGCAGGACGCATCAGCATGCCGGCACCGCCCCCGAACGGCGCGTCGTCGACCGTGCGGTGCACGTCGGTGGCGTGGTCGCGAGGGTCGTGGGTCCGCAGATCCAGGAGTCCGGCCGCGCGCGCCTTGCCGAGCAGGCTGGCTGCGCAGAACTGCTCGACGACGTCCGGGAACAGGCTGAACACGTCGATGCGCACGGTCACTCCGTGCCGGCGGCGGGGTCGTGGTCGTCGAACAGGCCGTCTGGCGGGTCGATGACGATGCGGCCGTCGCCGTGGTCGACGACGAAGACGACCGGCACGAGCGCCCCGGAGTCCAGCTCCAGCAGGTCGGCGGCGGGATTGGCGACGACGGCGACGCAGCGGCCGCGCGCCGTGCCGTCAGTGTCGACGACCTCGGCGCCGATCAGCTCGTGGACCCACAGCTCGTCGGGGTCCTCGATCGGCTCGGCGTAGACGGGGATGTTCGTGTAGCGCTGCGCGGCGGCGCGCTCACCGAGTTCGTCGAACGTGACGAGCCAGCGGTCCTGGTGGCGGCTGGCAGTGGCAACGGTCAGCCAGCCGTTGCGGGCCCACCACCTGGCGCCAGGAACGACGCGTTCGGGGCGATCGGTGCCGAGTTCGACGTTGACCTGCCCCGAGAGCCCGTGGGCGCGGCGGATGTGGCCGATCTGCAGCAGGCCGGCGGGGCGGCTCAATCGTCGAGGAACTCGATGTCGACGTCGGTCTCGTCGCGAGTAGCGGCGGCGCGGACGACGGTGCGGATGCTCTGGGCCGTGCGGCCGCGGCGGCCGATGACCCGGCCGAGGTCACCGGGACCGACGCGGACGTCGAGGCGGATGCGGTTGCGGTCGGGCGTGGCGTCGACGGAGACAGCGCCGGGATCGTCGACAATCGACGTGACGATGTGGGTCAGCACGGCTGCTGCCGTCGGGGCCGGCCCACGATCGCCGTCGGCGGCGTCGCTCACGGCTGCGCCGGGGCGGTTGCCGTCGCCGTCGGCCTGGCCGCCGTGAACTGTTCGAACGCGCCGGAGATCTCGAGCAGCTTGCGGACGCGGTCGGTCGGCTGCGCGCCCTGCTGCAGCCACTTCACGGCCTTGTCGTTGTCGACGGTCAGGCTGGAGGGATCGGTCAGCGGGTTGTAGTGCCCGACGATCTCGATGAACCGGCCGTCGCGCGGGGAGCGGGAGTCGGCCGCCACGATGCGGTACTGGGGCTGCTTGGTCTTGCCGATGCGGGTGAGGCGCAGCTTCACTGCCATGGACCGATCCTTCTTGCGAGGTCTGGAGACTGGGTCAAGGTGGCGCCACAGGCGCCTGCACGAACCGGGCAAGGTTAGCGGCGCGACCCGGTTTTCGAGCCGGCGGGCGTCAGCCGCGCGGTAGCCCGGGAAATGCGCCCGGCTGGCCGGGGGCATTGCCGGTCAGCTCCGCCAGGTCCGGGAATCCGCCGCCCGGAGCGAGTGCGCCGAGGCCCCGTTTGCCCTTCTTCTTGCCACTCCCGCCGCCCATGCCGAAGCGCTTCATCATCTTCTGCATCTCGGCGAACTGCTTGACGAGACGGTTGACGTCGGACGGCGTGGTCCCCGAGCCGTTGGCGATGCGCGAGCGCCGGGAACCGTTGATCAGCTGCGGCTGCGCCCGCTCCGTCGGCGTCATCGAGCGGATGATCGCCTCGACCGGCTTCAGGTCGTCGTCGTCGATCTGCGCGCCCTTCAGCTCCTTGGGCATTCCGGGCATCATGCCCAGCACGTTGCCGAGCGGTCCCATCTTCTTCAGCTGTTGCATCTGCTCGAGGAAGTCGTCGAGCGTGAACGCCCCCTCCAACAGCTTGCTGGCGGCCTCCTCCGCCTGGTCCTTCTCGAACGCCTGCTCGGCCTGCTCGATCAGCGTCAGCATGTCACCCATGCCGAGGATGCGCCCGGCCATGCGGTCCGGGTGGAATTGTTCGAAGGCGTCGAGCTTCTCCCCCGTCGAGGCGAACGCGATCGGCTTGCCGATGACCTCCTTGACCGACAGCGCGGCACCACCCCTGGCGTCGCCGTCGAGCTTGGAGAGGATCACGCCGTCGATGGCCAACGTCCGGTGGAACGCCTGGGCCACACCGACGGCGTCCTGACCGGTCATCGCGTCGACGACGAGGAACGTGTAGTGCGGGGCGACGACGCCGGAGATCATCCGGACCTGCTCCATCATCTCCGCATCGATGGCCAGCCGGCCGGCGGTGTCGACGATGAGCACGTCGCGCCCGAGCCGGCGGGCCTCCTGCAGACCGCGGGCGGCGGTGAGCACGGGGTCCCCGGGCTCGGAGAACACGGGCACGTCGATCTGGCGCCCCAGCGTGCGCAACTGCTCAACAGCGGCGGGCCGTTGCAGGTCGGCGCCGACCATCAGCGGGTGGCGGCCCTGCGCCTTGAACCAGCGCGCCAGCTTGGCCGCGTTCGTCGTCTTGCCGGAGCCCTGCAGGCCGGCCATCAGCACGACCGTCGGCGGCCGCCCGGCGTAGGTGATCTTCAGCGTCGCACCGCCGAGCATGCGCGTCAGCTCGCCGTTGACGATCTTGACGATCTGCTGGCCGGGGTCGAGGACCTGCGACCGGGTGGCTCCGACGGCCTCGGACCTGATCCGCTCGACGACGTCGCGCACGACTCCAACGTTGACGTCGGCCTCGAGCAGCGCGGTGCGGATCTCCCGCATCATCTCGTCGACATCGGCCTCGGTCAGGCGGCCCTTGCCGCGAACCCGCTTGACGATGCCTTCAAGGCGGCTGTACAAGTTCTCGAACATGGTGGAGACCAACGCTATCG
>JALZMG010000167.1 GCA_030858325.1 Actinomycetota bacterium
AGCTGGGCCTTGGCGACGCGGATCTCGCCCTCGCTCGGCACCTCGCCGTCGCGGAACGGCAGGGCGAGCATCTTCAGCTCCTGCTGGAGATCCGGTGACAGCGCGTCGGACAGCTCGACGATCGACCGCTCGTAGATCTCCGCCAACCGCTCCCGGCTCGGTTCGTCGAGCGGTGCCGTGCGCACCTCCTCCAGCAACGTCTTGACCATCGACCCGATGCGCATCACCTTGGCCGGCGACGTCACCGCCTCGCTGCCGTCGTCGCCGCCGCCGCCGTCGCCGGCCTCTCCGGCTCGGCCATGGGTGACGTCGTCTGGCTGCACCGGCGTCGCGTCGGAGGCACCGGGAACGGCTGCGGTCTGCTCGGGGTCGGTGGGGGTGTCGGTCATCAGGACGTTCCTCTCGGGTGTCGAGTCGGGGGGTGGGGTCAGGGCTGCGCGGCGAGCAGCGGGACGAGCATCTCCGCCGCCGTCATCGAACCGTGGCGGCAGATCAGCGGGAACGGACCGGAGTCGGCGGGGTCGAAGAAGCTGACCGGGGCGTGCGCCACGAGCGCGACGTCGCCGAGGCGCGCCGCCACCGGCGCGGCCACCAGCGCGCCGAACCACTGCTCGTCGATCACCTGCTCGCGCGACACGACCCAGGCGATGTCGCCGTAGGCGGCGGCGGCGGCGGCGTGCAGCTCCTCGGCCATCCCTCGCCGGGCATGCCACCAGCGGAACCGGCCTTCGCCGGACTGCTGGGTGACCATCGCCAGCAGCGCCGGGTCCGGAGTGACCGTCCGGTCTCCCACCTCGACCTGCCCGTGATCGGCCGTCACGAGGAGCGCCGCGCCGGGCGGGAGGATGGCGAGCACGTCGGCGACGAGCCGGTCAGCGGCGCGCAGCTCGGCGTCGTAGAACTCGCCGAAGCCACGTTCGTGAGCGGTCTTGTCGATCCCGCCGTAGTAGGCGTAGACGAACGGCGCGCCGGCGCGCAGTTGACGGCCGACCTCGACGGCGATTGCCGAGGCCGCCCGCCACCCGACAGGGCGCGAGCCGCGCAGGTGCGCCTCGGTGAACGCGCTGCCCTGCAACTCGGCCGGCGAGATCACCGGCACGTCGTGACCGAGGAACGCCGAGAACGGCTGTACGTCGGGTGGTGGCAGCGCGCGGCGGCGGTCCCCCCCGGAGCTGTGCCAACGCAGCACGTTGAGCACCTCACCGCCGAGCATCATGCGGTAGCCGACCAGGCCGTGCTCGGCCGGTGTCAAGCCCGTGGCGATCGAACACAGCGCCGTGGCCGTCGTCGTCGGGGCCACGGTGGTGATGGCGTGACCGCTCAACCCGGCGAGTGTCGGCGCCACGTCCAGGCGGTCCTGCAACTGCTCCCAGCCCAGTCCGTCGAGCACGAGCAGCACGGTCTGCGCGGCACCCTTGACCGGCTCGGGCACCCACCACGGCAGCGAGTCGGACCAGTCGCCTGGCCCGAGCAGCGCAGGCACGATCCCGCGCACGTTGGCGCCGGCATAGTCAGGAATGATCGGAGCGGGGGTCACCGCCTGTGCGCGCACCGCGTCCATCTTCCCAGGAAATCCGCCGCCGCGGCACACAGGCGCGCACGGAACGGGGCCCGACGCGCGACCCGTACCATGAACACGTGCGCGTCTCCACCCGCGGCGACTACGCCTGCCGAGCCCTGCTGTCGCTGACGCTGCACGCCGACTGCGGTGGGCCGACGTCGGTGCGCGACATCGCCGAGCGCACGGCGCTCCCCCAGCCGTACCTGGAGCAGATCCTGCTGGCGCTGAAGGGGGCTGGGCTGGTGCGATCGAAACGTGGAGTCGGCGGCGGGTACGTGCTGGCCAGGGACCCAGCCGACATTCGCCTGTCGGAGGTCGTGTCGGCCGTCGACGGACCGATCACGCTCGGTGACTTCGGGAAGCCGCACGAGGACGGTGCCTGCGACCACGAGGGCCAATGCGTGCTGACGGCAGTGTGGAACGAGGCGGGCGACCGCATGCGCCTCCATCTCGAGGGCTACACGCTGGCGTCCGTGGCGGCGATGGCCAACGGCGCCGCCGAATGGCCCGATGCCGTCCCCACCCCCTGACCGGTTGGCGCCGCCGGCGCAGCTCCGATTCTGAGCACCGTTTCGCGCGTCAGACGCGCGAAACGGTGCTCAGATTCCGGTTTGGCGGGTGGTGGCGAGGAAGGCCGTCAGGTCGGCCGGGAGGTCACTCGTGAACGTCACGCGTGACCCGGTGCGCGGGTGGTCGAACGACAGCTCGGCGGCATGGAGAAACGGCCGGCTCAGCCCGAACGTGGTGCGCCGTTCGCCGTAGACAGGGTCACCGACGAGCGGGTGACGGATGGCCGCGAGGTGCACCCGGATCTGGTGCGTCCGGCCGGTCTCCAGGCGGCATGAGAGCCTGGCCAGGTCGGCCGGCGTGTCGTAACGGGCAAGCACCTGGTACTCCGTGCGCGCCGGCCGGCCGCCGGCGACGACGGCCATCCGCAGCGGATCGGCCGGGTCGCGACCGATCGGCGCGTCGACGATGCCGTGCGGCGCGTCGGGAGCGCGCCACACCACGGCGTCGTAGCGGCGCCCGGCCGTGTGTGCGGCGAACTGTTCGCTCAGCGACGTCGCCGCAGCATCGGTGCGGGCAACG
>JALZMG010000180.1 GCA_030858325.1 Actinomycetota bacterium
CGCCTCGACAGCGCCGTCCGTCGGCGCGACGTCGACGAGGCGGTGCTGCGCGTCGCGCTCGACGGCGAGCATCGGGTGCACCAGCAGGTGGATGCCGAGCCCGCGCCGCTCGAGCACCATGCGCATCGTGTCGACGAGGAAGGGCATGTCGTCGGCGACGACGAGCAGGACGGAGTGCGGTGAGTACCAGCCGTCGCGCTCGCGATCCGGGGACAGGACGCGCACGACGGTCGCCCCTGGCGCGCGCACCCGACCGAGGGCCAGGTGGGCGACGGCGACGGCGTAGACGTCGTCGAGCTTGCGGTCGTCGACGTCGACCTCCGGCAGCTCGGAGTAGTACAGCGTCAAGAACTTGCCGAGCACGGGATCGTCCGGCTGGCGGAGCGAGGCGAGTTCGCGAAGGTGCAGCAGCGCCTCGGCGACCTCGGGATGCAGCTGCATGACCCTCCGATCAGTGCCGACGACGTTGTCGGCACTCGTGACGACCGGACTGTACCTTGGGGCGAGCGGCCACGGCGCCGCGCAGCCGTCGCGCGGACGTTGCGGCCGTACCCTGGAGGGATGGTGCGTCGCGACCCTCATCCCGGCCACCGCCAGGTTGCCGGCGGGCTGGCCCGCGCCGCCGTGTTCGGCGCCAACGACGGGCTCGTCTCCAACGTCTCGCTGATCCTCGGGTTCGCGGGAGGCGGTGCCGACTCGTCCATCGTCCGCCTCGCCGGCCTCGCCGGCGCCGTTGCCGGCGCCGTGAGCATGGCCGCCGGGGAATGGGTCAGCATCTCCGCGCAGAACGAGCTGATCGAGCGCGAGCTCGCCGTCGAGCGGCGTGAGCTGCGCCACAACACAGCCGAGGAGACCGCCGAACTGGCCGCCATGTACGTGGCGCACGGCATGGACCCGGCGCGGGCACGAGACGCCGCAGCCGAGGTGATGCGCGAGCCCGATACCGCGCTCGTCGTCCACGCCCGCGAGGAGCTGGGCGTGGATCCCGACGAGCTGGCGTCTCCGTGGCAGGCGGCGGCGCTGTCGCTCGTGTGCTTCCTCGCCGGCGCCCTGCTGCCGGTGCTGCCGTGGCTGTTCGACGCCAGCGGCACGGCGCCGACCGTCGCTTCCGTCCTGATCGGCGTCGCCGGCGCCGTCGTCGTCGGTGCCGTCGTTGCCCGCTTCGCCGAGCGGCCGGTCGCCTGGTCGATCGTCCGCCAAGTGGCGATCGTGCTCGGCGCCTGCGCCGTGACCTACGCCATCGGCGAAGCCATCGGCATCAGCGTCACCTGATCAGGTCGCGCGCCGAGGTGAGACGCTCGCTCTGACCTACGCGAGCGAAAGACGCTCGACCTGCTGGCCCCCGCCGGCACGTTCCTCCATCAGCGGGGTCAGATACTCGATCGGCAACGCAGTCACCGGCGGCTCGTGCACGCTGGCCCGCAGATCGTCGGCCGAGCGCGCTGAGTAGCCAACCTCGAGCCGGGTGACCATCGAGATGCGGACCACGCCTCGCTGAATCCGTTCGATCCACATCGCCGCGTCCGGGCTGTGGCCGAGCCGCACGAGCGCCGACTTGTCGACCAGCCAAGACGTCACTCCCACGCTCGCCGCATGACCTCGTCGTCGGCCAAGTCACGAGCGGTCTCGGCCACGGTCGAGATCGGCGATCGGCGATCGGCGATCGGCGATCGTCACGAGCGCGCCGGACGTGTGCTCACGCGCGAGGGCGCGGCGCAGGTACTCGGTACGGGAAACACCGGCGCGCCGCGCCTCCGCGTCGATCGTTGCGCGAGCACTTCGCTCGGGACGTCCTCGCTGCGCGTCGCGGTGAGGGCTTCGTCGATGCCGATGTGTTGGTGCGCCATCTCACTGGCGATCCGCCCGACATGGCGGCACGCGCAACGAGCTACCTCGCCGCCGAAAGCGAGCTGTTGCTGAGCGACGTGATCGTCGCCGGGACGATCTACGTCCTGGAGTCGTTCTACGAGGCACCTCGGGTCCAGGTCGCCGCCGCGATGCGTTCGTTGCTCGCCGTCACGCTCGATGCGGCCATGCTCTTGCGGGCCATCAAGATCTACGAGATCGATCGAGCCCGATTTCGCCGACGCGTCCCTCGTCGCCGCGGCGAGACGACCGGCGTCGGTCGAATCGCCTCATTCGATCGAGGCATCGACCGCGTCGGGACGATCGAGCGCATCGAGCCCGGCCGCTGACGCGATGTCGCTCCGGCACGACACCCTCTCCGTTGCTTTGCGTGCGTGAGCAGAGACGACAACCGCAGTCGTCGCCGCTTACGCAGAGCGCGAGAGGCGCGTCCGGAGGTCCAACGCTCGGGCCACGGCTGCGTCGGCATCGTCAGCGAGCACGGTGACATGGCCCATCTTGCGGGCTGGCCTGGCGGTGGTCTTGCCGTACAGGTGCAGCCGGGCGGCGGGGTCGGCCAGGATGCTGCTCCAATCCGGCTCGCCGCCGGACCAGCTGTCGCCAAGCAGATTGACCATCGCCGCAGCCGGGGTGGTCATCGTCGTCGAACCGAGCGCCTGGCCGCAGACGGCCCGCACCTGCTGCTGGAACTGGCTGGTCACGGCGGCGTCGAGCGTCCAGTGCCCGCTGTTGTGCGGTCGCGGCGCCAGTTCGTTGACGAGCACGTCCCCGTCACTGACGAACAGCTCGACGGCGAGCACGCCGACGTACGCCAGCTCGTCGGCAACTGCCACGCCGACCTCTTCGGCGCGCCGGGCGACCGCCGGTTCGACTCGCGCGGGGACGACGGAGAGATCGAGGATGCCGCCGACATGGTGGTTCTCGACCACCGGGTACGTGGCCGTGCGGCCGTCGGCGGCACGGGCGACGACGACGCTGAGCTCGTGGTCGAGGGGCACCCGCCGTTCGAGCACCGCAGGCTCTCCACCAAGTGCGTCCCACGCCTGGCGCAGCTCGGTCGCCGTGCCGATTGGCGCCTGGCCCTTGCCGTCGTAGCCGAGTCGCGCCGTCTTCAGCAGGCACGGTCCGACCATCCAACTGACCGCCGCGTCGACATCGCCCGCTCCAGCGACCACGGTGTACGGGGCGACGGCGAACCCGTGCCCCGCCAGGAACGCCTTCTCGGCGATGCGGTCCTGGGCGGCGGCGACGGCCTCGGCCGACGGCGCGACGACGACGCGCGCGGCGAGGCGG
>JALZMG010000184.1 GCA_030858325.1 Actinomycetota bacterium
GCTCGCCGTCGACGATCGCCTCGAAGCTCTCCACCGTCTCGGCGACGGGCACGTACTCGCCCTTCAGGCCCGTGAACACCTCGGCAACGAAGAACGGCTGCGACAGGAACCGCTGCACCTTGCGCGCCCGGTTGACCGTCAGGCGGTCCTCCTCCCACAGCTCGTCGAGGCCGAGGATGGCGATGATGTCCTGCAGCTCCTTGTACCGCTGCAGGGTCTCCTGCACGCGGCGGGCGACGTCGTAGTGACGTTGGCCGAGCACCTCGGGGCTGAGGATCGTTGACGTCGACGCCAGCGGATCCACGGCCGGGTAGATGCCGAGCGCGGCGACCTGGCGGGACAGCTCGGTCGTCGCGTCCAGGTGCGTGAACGTCGTGAACGGCGCCGGATCGGTGTAGTCGTCGGCTGGCACGTACACAGCCTGCAGCGACGTGATCGAGCGACCGCGCGTCGAGGTGATGCGCTCCTGCAGCTGACCCATCTCGTCGGCCAGCGTCGGCTGGTACCCGACTGCCGAGGGCATCCGCCCGAGCAGGGTCGACACTTCGGACCCGGCCTGCACGAAGCGGAAGATGTTGTCGACGAACAGCAGCACGTCCTGGTTCTGGACGTCGCGGAAGTACTCGGCCATCGTCAGCGCCGACAGCGCGACACGCAGACGCACGCCCGGCGGCTCGTCCATCTGCCCGAAGACGAGGGCGGCCTTCTCGAACACGCCCGACTCCATCATCTCGATGCGCAAGTCGGTGCCCTCACGGGTGCGCTCCCCGATGCCGGCGAACACGGAGACGCCGCCGTGCTGCGAGGCGACCCGGTTGATCATCTCCGTGATCAACACGGTCTTGCCGACACCGGCACCGCCGAACAGCCCGATCTTGCCGCCGGCCACATACGGCGTCAGCAGATCGATGACCTTGATGCCCGTCTCGAACATGCGCGCCGACGGCTCGAGCGCATCGAACAACGGTGCGTCACGGTGGATCTCCCAGCGCTCCATGTCGGAGAACTGATCGTTGTCGGCGTCGAGCGCGTCGCCCCACACGTTCCACACGTGCCCGAGCACGCGCTCGCCGACGGGGACGGTCAGCCCCTTGCCCGTGTTGCGGACGGCAGTCCCCCGCGTCAGGCCGTCGGTCGGCTTGAGACAGATCGCCCGGACGCGGCCGTCGCCGAGCTGCTGGGCGACTTCGGCCAGCACGGACGTCGACTCGCCTTCCAGCGTGATGTCGAACTCCAGCGCCATGTTCAGCTCCGGCAGTGCGCCGCGCGGGAACTCGACGTCGATGACCGGTCCGGCGATGCCGACGACGCGGCCGTCGGCGCGTGCGCGCTGGGTGGTCGGTGCGTTCTCGGTGATGGTCATTGCAGGATCTCTCCTCGTCCGTGTCAGCGATCGGTGGACGTGTCGTTGCGGTCGCGCTCGTCCCAGCGCGTGAACCCCGCCGCCCTGGCGGAGTCCTCGGAGTCGAACCACACCTCGGCCTTGGTCCGTCCGTACCACGGCGAATCCGTCGTGTGGAAGAGCATCGAGTCGGCGTTGCCCTTGATGTCCCAGCCATCGGGGCCGGCACCGTCGTCGGTGGCGTCCGCCGTTCCTGGCCCGAATCGTCCAACAGGTGCGGCGAGACTTTCCCGGTCATCACGCTCGAGCGTCGCCACGGAGCCGCCGCCGTCTCGATCGCCGCCGACCACGTCTGCGGCACCGTCCCGATCGCCGCCGAAGCGGCCGAACATGGCGTCGATGTCGACGAGTTGGGCGGCCGACACGACGTCCCGGTCGCCACCCAGCGCCTCGGCGCCGCTGACGATCTCCATGATTTCGGTGGTGATCGAGTCCTGGCGGGCGCGGTTCATGATCCGGCTGAGCGTCTTGATCAGGTCCTCGGCGTTGTCCGTCGCCGACTTCATCGCCCGCTGGCGGAACGCGTGCTCCGCCGCCGCGGCGTTCAGCAGCGCGGCGTAGATGCGTGCCTCGACGTAGCGCGGCAACAGCGTGTCGAGGATCGACGCCGGGTCGGGCTCGAACTCGTAGGACGCCGTCGGCCCGTCACCGGCCGGCGTCGGTCGACCGTCACCGCCGGCGATCGTCTCCACCGACAGCGGGACCAGCGGGCGCAGCACGACCTCTTGCGAGCCGGCCGAGATGAAGCGGGTGTACACCAGCTCGACGCGGTCGACCTCGCCCTTCTGGAACAGGTCGATGACGTGCTCGCCGATCTCTCTGGCATGGGCGTACGTCGGATTGTCGCTGAAGCCGTTGAACGGCTGCCCGAGCGTGTAGCCACGGAAGCGGAAATAGCCCTCGGCCTTGCGCCCGACAGGGATGATCACGTACTGGTCGCCGCGCAGATGGTCAGCTTTGATCTCGCCTTCGGTCGCCCGCTGCACGCCGGCGTTGTAGCCGCCGGCCAGCCCGCGGTCGGCCGTCACGGCGACGTAGCACACGGTCTTGACCTCCGCTCGCCCGGCGAGCAGCGGCAGGTCGCCACCGGCGCCGCCGACGGCGAGATCCTTGACGACCTCGGTGATCTTCTCCGAGTAGGGGACGGCGGCCTGCACGCGCTGCTGCGCCTTGACGATGCGCGACGCGGCGATCAACTCCATCGCCCGCGTGATCTTCTTGATGCCCTGGACGCTGCGAATGCGCCCCCGAAGGATGCGCTCCTGACCACCTGCCATCGATCTACTCCGTGGCCAGGGTTTTCTGGCTCTTGGCGGCGGCCATCTCGTCGGCATCTGTCGCCGTCGGATCCGCGCTGCGGCCGGCGGCGCCTGCGGAGGCGGCGAACTGTTCCTTGAACGCAACGATGGCGTCGTCCAACTCGCCGGGGATGGCGCTCGTCTTCAGCTCGTTGAGCAGCGAGCCGTGGCGGCCGCGGACATACTCCAGCAGCTCGGACTCGAAGCGCTTGACGTCGGCGACGGCGACGTCGTCGAGATGGCCCTTCGTGCCGGCGTAGATGACGACGACCTGCTCTTCGACGGCCATCGGACTGTTCAGCGGCTGCTTCAGTAACTCGACGAGCCGATAGCCACGATCGAGCTGCGCGCTCGACACGGCGTCGAGCTCGGAGCCGAGCGTGGCGAACGCCTCCAGCTCACGGAACTGGGCGAGGTCCAGCTTCAGCGTGCCGGCGACGGACTTCATCGACTTGATCTGTGCTGCGCCGCCGACGCGCGACACCGAGTTGCCGACGTCGACGGCTGGGCGCACGCCGGATTTGAACAGGTTGTCCTGTACGAACACCTGCCCGTCGGTGATCGAGATCACGTTCGTCGGGATGTACGCGGAGATGTCGCCGGCCTTGGTCTCGATCACGGGCAGCGCGGTCAGCGAGCCGCCGCCGTTCTCGTCGGACAGCTTGGCCGCCCGCTCGAGCAGGCGGCTGTGGAGGTAGAACACGTCGCCGGGGTAGGCCTCACGGCCCGGTGGCCGGCGCAGCAGCAGCGAGATCTGGCGGTACGCCTCGGCCTGCTTGGACAGGTCGTCGTAGACGACGAGCGCATGCTCGCCGTGCTCCATCCAGTGCTGGCCCATGGCGCAGCCGGCGTACGGCGCGAGGAACTTGAACGGCGCCGGATCACCGGCCGGGGCGATGACGACGACCGTGTAGTCCATGGCGTCGTTCTGGCGCAGCGTCTCCACCGTCTGGGCGACCGTCGAGCCCTTCTGCCCAATGGCGACGTAGATGCACTTCACGCCCTGACCCTTCTGGTTCAGGATCGTGTCGACGGCGATCGTCGTCTTGCCCGTCTTGCGGTCGCCGATGATCAGCTCGCGCTGGCCGCGGCCGATCGGGGTCATCGAGTCGATGGCCTTGATCCCGGTCTGCAACGGCTGGCTGACCGGCTGGCGGCCCATGATGCCGGGCGCCTGGATCTCCATCCGCCGCAGCTCGGTGCCGGCAAGGTCGCCGCGCCCGTCGACGGGCTCGCCGAGCGCGTTGAGCACGCGCCCCAGCACGCCGTCGCCGACGGGGATCGACAGGATCCGACCCGTCGAGCGCACCGGCTGGCCCTCGTCGATGCCGCCCACGTCGCCGAGCACGACGGCGCCGATCGATTCCTCGTCGAGGTTCAGGGCCAGGCCGACGGTGCCGTCCTCGAACTCGAGCAACTCGTTGACGGCGGCGTCGGGCAAACCGCTGATGCGGGCGATGCCGTCACCGACTTCGGCCACCCGCCCGACGGTCCGGGCCTCGAGTGACGGCTCGAAGTCGTCCAGGTTCTTGTGCAGGGCCGCGGCGATGTCGGCGGCGGAGAGGGTCAGTTCAGCCATTGGCGAGAGTCCTTTACAGCCGGCTCTTCAACTGGTCGAGATGGGTACGGACGGAACCGTCGATGACGGTGTCGCCGACGGTGGCCACGAGGCCGCCGAGGACGGACGGGTCAACGACGACCTTCAGCTCGACGTCCTTGCCCGTGGCGTTGGCGAGCGCCGCCTTGAGGCGGTCCTTCTGGTCGGGCGTCAGCGCGACGGCGGCGCGGACCTCGGCCAGCTCGACGTCTTTGGCGCTGGCCGCCCGCTGCACCATGCGGTCGATGATCGCCGGCAGGTCGCGCGTGCGGCCGGAGCCGACGACCATCGAGATCAGCTGCACCGTGCTCGGCGTGGCCTTGCCGTCGAGCAGGTCTTCGACGATCGCCTGGCGCTTGCCCGGGGGGATGCCGTCGTCGGTCAGGGCATTGCGCAGCTCGTCACTGGACTCGTAGGAGCGGGCGAAGCGGAACAGCTCGTCTTCGACCTCGTCCAGCGTGCCCTCGGCCCGGGCGACCTCGAACAGTGCTCGTGCGTACCCCTCGATCCGTGCGTCACTCATGCTGGAACCTCATGCTGGAACCTCCGCGCCGACGCGTTGGATGAACGACTCGATCAGCGCCTGGTGGGTCGCGTCGTCGACGCCGTCGGCGACCATCGCGTCAGCGGCTGCCGAGGCGAGGCGGGCGATCTCCGCACGCAGCTCGTCGCTCCCGCGACCGATCGCCGCGGCGACGTCCGCCTCGGACTTGGCGTGCAGGGCGGCGATCTCCTCGTCGAGGCGGCCGCGACCATCGGTCAGCAACGACTCGGCCTGGGCGTCCGCGTCGGCCAGGAGCCGGGCCCGCTCGGCAGCGATGTCGCCCTTGGCCCGGCGGATCTCGGTTGCTTCGGCGTCGGCACTGGCCCGATCGGCCGCCGCCGCGTCCAGCTCGTCCTGCACCCGCTGGGTGCGCGAGGCCATGCCCTTCTTGACCAACGGCCAGGCCTTCCACCACAGCAGGCCGAAGATCATCAGCGAGGCTGCGCCGCCGAAGAAGATTTCGTAGGTCTCGGGGAACAGCCAGTGGTGGGACTGGTCGATGCGCTCCGCGGAGGGGACCAGTTGCAGCGTTGGCAGGGTGCGCATCAGCGGGCCCCCACGCTCATCACGTCGGCGACGGTCCGGCGAACGGTGGCGTCGTCAGGCCGCCGCCCCGTGCTCAGCTCCACGGCCCGTGCGGCGACGCCGGCGACGGCGTCCTCGATGCTCTCGCGGGCCGCGGCCTTGGCTTCTTCGGCCTCGGTGGCCGCAGCCGACCGGCGCTCGGCGATCTGCGCGTTGGCCTCGCTGATGCGGTCGGCCCGCTCGCCCTCCAGCTGCTGTCGAGCGGCATCGACGCGGCCGGCGGCCTCGGCCTTGACCGCGACGAGTTGCGTCTCGTACTCCTCGACCTCTCGCTGCGCGGCCTGGCGCGTGGCGTCGGCCTGTTCGTGGTCGGCCTGGATGGCGCCGTAGCGAGCCTGCATCCCCTGCTTGACCTTGGGCACGAGGAACACGCGCATGAGGAAGAGGAACACCAGGAACGCACCGAGCCCCCAGAACAGCTCCTTGGCCTCGGGGGCGATGGGGCTGGGGCCCTCGTCGAGCGCCTCGGTCGACTCTTCCCCCTCCTCGGTGCTGGGCAATGGCGCGGCGGCACCGGGCCCGGCCAGATCGACGCGGACGACCTCGGCCGTACCCGCAAGGGTGACGGTCACGCTGTACACCGTGGCTCCTACAGCCCGAGCAGGATGAAGACCACGAAGCCGATCAGCGCCAGCGCCTCGGTGAAGGCGATGCCGAGGAACATCGTGGTGCGGACCATGCCGGCGGCCTCCGGTTGGCGGGCCATCGCCTCGATGGCCTTACCGACCACGTAGCCGATGCCGATGCCGGGGCCGATGGCCGCCAGGCCATAGGCGAAGCCGGCGCCGATGGCTGCGTTGGCCGCCTTCTGATCGTCGGCCGTCAGGTCGGCCTGGGCGATGAGGAGGGCGAGCGATTCCATGTCTGGTGGTTCTCCTGTTGCTGGTGGTGATGGAGAGGGGTGGGAACGGGGCCCGGGCTCAGTGCTCGGGGTGGGCGGCGAGACCGATGTACACGCCGGTGAGGATGGTGAAGATGTACGCCTGCAGGAACCCGACGAGCACCTCGAAGATGGTCAGGAACAGCAGCATGAAGAACGGCAGGATCGTCAGCGGCTTGAGCAGCCACTGCTTCGTCTCGGCGAACAGCATGGCGTTGGACAGCACGGCGAACGTGACGAGCAGCATGTGCCCGGCGAGCATGTTGGCGAAGAGTCGGACGGCGAGGCTGAACGGGCGCAGCACGATGTTGGAGAGGAACTCGATCAGGCCGACGAGCGGGCGCAGGAACACCGGCACGTTGCGCGGCCAGACCATCCCCGTGATGTAGCTGGCGCCGTTGTGCTTGAAGCCGACGACGTTGTACGTCAGCCACACGATGATCGCGAGGAACAACGGCAGCGCCATGCGCGCCGTCGCCGGCATCTGCAGGATGGGGATGATCCCCGGCAGGTTGCACAGGTAGACGAAGATGAACAGCGTCAGGAGGAACGGCGTCCAGCCGAGGCCGTCGCGTCCCATCGTCTGCATGACGATCTGGTCCTCGATGAACTCGACGCCGGTCTCGGCCAGGTTGCGCACGCCCTTCGGCGCCACCATCGCGTTCTTGCGCCCGGCGATGATGTAGATCAGGCTGCCGATCAGGGCCGCCGCGCAGGCGATCAGCGCGATCTTGTTGAACGTCGGGAACAAGTCCTTCCAGCGGATGACCTCGTTGATCGGCGGGAATTCGAGGGCGAGCATCGTTGAGCTACCTCAGCGGCTTGAGGCCCGGATAGGCCAGGGAGAGGGCGACGTACTTGAGCTCCCAGACGAGGAGGCCCAGATGGGTGACGATGATGGTCGTTCCGAGCGCGGGGAGTGAAATCCAGCCGGCGTCTTTGACCAGGTACACGGCAAGGAAGATCAGGCCGAGCCGGATCAGGTAGCCGAACAGCACGGCGGCCATCATCAGCCCGAGCGAGATGCGGATGGTGACGGCGATCATGCCGGCGGCCACGGCGAAGTTGGCGAGCACCAGAGCGATGCCGTACATGGCCGACCAGGCGCCGTCGCCACCCCAGATGACGGTGCAGACGGCGATCAGGACGGGGGCGACGAGCACGCCGCGCTTGACCATGTCGGTGGACACGCCGACTTCCGGCGCCGGCCCGTCGATGCGCGTGACAAACCCGCCGGCGGTGTTGCTCACGGCGCGTGCCTTCCAGCGGCGACGCGCTGGCGCCGTTCGGCGTCGAGCTCGTTCATGCGCGCGTCGTACTGGTACCAGAACTTGGCGAACACGCCGATCGAGCCGAGCAGGAACAGGCCGATCATGAACCACGGCGTCGTCCCCAGCCAGCGGTCGAGCCCGAACCCGATGCCGAGGAAGAACGCGGTGACGAGCGCGGCGTCGATGCCATGACCCAGCGAGTCGTTGTTGCTCGTGCGTGGTGCGCTCGGGAGGAGTCTCATTCGGCGTGGATGTTCGTTCAGGCGCCCGCTCGGCGCTTGTGAATGTAGGAACAAGCTACCCGCGCCACCCCGCCCCGGACAATTCCCTCCGAGGTAACGCTGGCGCGAATCGTTGCAAGCGCGATCTGGGCGCGGAGATTCGCACATTCGAGAACCTCCGCGCCCAGAAAGCTGTCTTCGCCGGCGGCGTCAGCTTCCGTTGGCGCGGCGGCGGCGGACGCTGGGGTGGAGGATCGTGTACAGCACGATCCCGATCGCCGCAATCCCGAATGGGAGATACGTCGGATTGTCACCGGACAGGATCGGATAGAGCACGAACCCGGACAGCAGCGCCGTCCACGTCCACAGGATCAGCACGCTGCGGCGGTGGCCGTGGCCGAGGTTCATCAGGCGGTGGTGGAGATGCTCCTTGTCGGCGGCGTCGATCGCCCGGCGTCGCGTGGCCCTGCGGACGATGGCGAACAGCAGGTCGAGCACGGGGACGCCGAGGATGAACAGCGGCAGCACGAGTGGGGCGAGGAAGAAGAACGTCTGCCCGACGAAGGCCTGGTCGGTCGGATCGGCGCGACCGCCGACGACGCTCGTCGACACGGCCATCAACAGCCCGAGCAGCAGCGCACCGCAGTCGCCCATGATGATCCGCGCGGGGTTGAAGTTATGGGGCAGGAAGCCGAGGCACAACCCGACGGCGAGGATCGCCACCATCGGCCCGAAGTTCGGCTGGCGCAGCAGATCGAGGTCGGCCAGCCGCTGGCTGTAGAGGAAGAACGCACCGGCGGCGATGGCCACGATGCCGGCGGCGAGGCCGTCGAGGCCGTCGATCAGGTTGATCGCCTGCGTCATCCCCAGCAGCCAGAGCACCGTGACCAGCGGGATCCAGTCGTCGGACAGGAAGTACACGTCGAGGAACGGGACGCGGAAGTAATACATGTTCACGCCGGACCACACGAGCGTCATCCCGGCAAGGACGGTTCCCGTGACCTTCGCCGGAGCCGACATGCCGCGCACGTCGTCGAGCAGCCCGACGGTGATGATGATCGCCGCCGCCAGCACGATGCCCTGCGGCTCGGAGTTGCGGGCGAACAGCGGGTCGAAGCGGTCCATCAGCCGGGCGACGACGAGCGCGACGATGAAGCCGGCGAACATCGCCACGCCCCCGATCGCCGGCATCGGCGTCGTGTGCACGGTCCGCTCGCTCGGCTCGTACAACCATCCCCGGCGGCGGGCGACGGCTCCGACGAGCGGTGTCGCCATGAACGTGGTCAGCGCCGCGACGGCCCCGATGAGGAGGTAATCCGCCGTCGATGGCACGAGCGACGAGCCTACGGAACGGGTGGTGCCAGCGAGGCGGACTGCAACGCGCAATCGCAGGCGCGGCGAATTCCACCGGCGCCGCGCCGGTGGAGGCGTACGATCGCTCGACGATGGCGGGGCGCACTCCGTGGGCGGGACCCGGCGGGTTCGGCGACGACGTGCTGGTCGGTCGCGCCGTGGAGCGCAACTTGCTCGACCGCGCCGCCGAGCATGTACAGGCGAACACTCCCCAACTCGTCGTCGTGGAGGGGCGACCCGGTGTCGGCAAGTCGGCGCTGGTGCGCTCGTTCGCTGCCGCGCGAGGTGACGAGTTCGTCGTGCTGTGGGCGCGGGGCGAGGAGATCGAACGGCACCTCGACTTCGGCATCACCGATCAGTTGGTGCGCGAGGCGGCCGGCACGGGGCTGGACACACCGCCCGCGTTGGCGCGGTCCGACTCCCGACCGGACCCGCTGGAGATCGGCGACACGTTGCTCGGCCTCGTCGAAGCGCACACCGTCGGACGCCCGCTGCTCGTGATCGTCGACGACGCGCAGTGGGCCGACATCGCCTCGCTGCAGGCTCTCTCCTTCGCGTTCCGGCGCGTCCACGACCGACCTGTTCTGCTGATCGTGGTGCAGCGTCCAGGTGCCACTGCACTCGAATCGTTCCACCGGCTCGTGCGCGACGGGAGAGGACAGCGTCTGCGCCTGTCCGGACTCTCGGTGACGACGCTGCGCCAGCTGGTCGCGCGGCGAGTGGGCATCGAGATCACGGCGCGCGCC
This sequence comes from Actinomycetota bacterium, assembly GCA_030858325.1. GTDB lineage: Bacteria > Actinomycetota > Acidimicrobiia > Acidimicrobiales > Ilumatobacteraceae > JALZMG01. The sequence goes on from JALZMG010000184.1 coordinate 9,898, forward strand.
GCCGAGCGGTTGCACGAGCACACGGCCGGTAATCCGCTGGAGTCCCTGACGCTGGCCGAGGAGCTGGACCCGGCGGTCCTGGCGAGCGGCTTCGGCCCGCTGCCCGCACCGCGCTCGTACGCCTCGCTCGTGCTCAGCCGGTTGGCGCAGTGCTCGCCGCAGGCCGAGGGCCTGGTCGCCGCCGTCGCCGTGCTCGGGCGGCCGACCGACACCAGCATTCTCGCCCGGATGCTGGACACCGACGACCTCGCCGTCGCGCTGTCCGAGGCCGTCGATCGCGGCTTGGTGCACCTCGAGTTCCGCAGCGGTTGGCGACGCGTCGACGTCGATCACCCCCTTCTCCGGGCGGCCGTGCTCGCCGACCTCTCCCCTACCCGCCACGCCGAGTTGCAGCGCCGGGCTGCGGAGGTGACGACTGATCCCGACCGCGCCTTCATGCACCGGCTGCGCGCCGTCGTCGGCGAGGACGCCGAGTTGGCCGAGGAGGCGATCGCGCGCGCACGTCTGCGCCTGGCCGCCGGATGGGAACTGTCGGCCATCGAGCTGCTCGTCGCTGCGGCCGGTCTCCTGGCCGACGACGCCCGGCGGGCAGAGGCGTTGCTGATGGCGGCGGACCGCCTGCTCGACGCCGGGGACGCCACGGCCGCCGACGAGTTGCTCGAAGCGGTCCCCCATGGCGTCGGTGGCGCGCTCGAGCACCTCGTGCG
>JALZMG010000200.1 GCA_030858325.1 Actinomycetota bacterium
TCTCCAGGCGCCGTCCATCGAGCGTGATCGTGCACGGCGCGCCGGGTGCATGTTGCAGCGCGTTGGACAGCGACTCCTGCACGATGCGGAACACGACGAGCGCCAGCGCCGGGTCGATGGTCGCCGCCTCCGGCGCCACGTCGACGGTCACGGTCAACCCGCCCGCGCGGGCCCGCTCGACCAGTTCGTGCAACTCGCCGAGACCCGGCTGCGGCAGGCCCGTCGACGACGACGTGCCGGATTCAGCGCGCAGCAGGTCGACCATCTGGCGCACCGACTCCAGGCTGGCCCTACCCACCGACTCTGCGCGGGCGAGCGCCTCGTCGGCCCGGCCGGGGTCCGTCCGCAGCGCCCGCCGGGCGCCGGTCAGGTTGAGCAGGACCACGGTCAGTGAGTGGGCGACGACGTCGTGGACCTCACGGGCGATGTGGGTGCGCTCGGTCACGGCCGCATGCTCGACGGTGAGGGTGTGCATCTCCTGCACCTCGGCGGTCAGCAGTTCCTGACGGCGCAACATCAGCCCGGCGAGGAGGGAGATGCCGAGACCGCCGAGGAAGTAGATGATGCCCGTCTCGTACGCCGAGCCCTCGATGACCGCCAGCGTCACGATCATCAGCGCGGAAGCGACCACGGCGGCGGCGACAACGGGCCGGCGCGACGTCGAGCGGGCCACGTAGACGATGGCCAACATGGGTGGGAACATCCCACCTGGGTTGCCGGCGCCGACGACGATCACTGCTGCTGCGCCGAGCGTGACGAGCATGAAGACGGGCAGTGGAAGCGGCCGGCGGGCGGCGACGAAGGCCCACGGGACCAGTCCGGCCAGTGCGGCGACGACGGTCAACCACCTGAACGCACCCGACTCCCCGAACATGGCGACGCCGGCCATCGCCAAGGCCCCGCCGGCCAGCGCCGTGCGGTCGTTGAGCGGGGGCACCGGCGCCGTCGCTCTGTCGCGCATACGAACACGATACGCACGACGCCTGTGCCGGGCACCGTCCTCAAGGCCCGTCGGCAACCCGTCCGTGGTCCCTCCGGAACACGCGTGGGTGGTCCACGGGCGCGCCAGAGAACCCGCTCGCCGCTCGATGCGCCACCGACTCGTTGCGCCGACGATGGAACGAAGTCCGGTATCTCGCCGGTCGCCAAGGAGGTCTCGTCATGCTCACCCGTCTCGGTCGGTTCGCCGTCCGCCGTCGCCGCATCGTGCTCGTTCTGACCGCAGTGTTCATGGTCGTCGGCGGCGTCGTCGGCACCGGCGCGTTCGGCGTGCTGCAGGACGAGGGCTTCAACGATCCCAGCTCCGAGAGCCAGCAGGCGATCGACGTGCGCGACGCGCTCGGCGCCGCCGACCCCGGCATCGTCGTCGTCGCCGACGCCGTGAGTGGTGACGTCGACGACGCGGCGTCCGTCGACGCCGGCCTGGCGCTGTCTGCGGAGTTGGAAACCGTCACCGGGGTCGCTGCCGTGACGTCGTACTGGACGGCGGGTACGCCGCCGTCACTGCGATCGACTGCCGGCGAGGCGGCACTGGCGCTCGTCGAGATGGACGGCGCCGCCGACAGCGACGACGTGGTCGCCGATGTCGAGGCAGTCGCCGCGGCCGCCGGCAGCGCGCTGCGCGTCGGGGTCGGCGGCGGTGACGCCGTCGGTGCGGCGTTCGGGGCGACGATCGAAGGGGACCTCGGGCGGGCGGAGATGATCGCCGTGCCGATCACCCTGGCCCTCCTCGTCATCGTGTTCGGTGGCCTCGTCGCCGCTTCGCTGCCGCTGTTCGTCGGCATCATCGCCGTGCTCGGCACGTTCCTGTCGCTGCTCGTCATCGGTTCGCTGACCGACGTCTCCCTGTACGCGATCAACCTGACGACCGCGCTGGGGTTGGGACTGGCCATCGACTACAGCCTGTTCATCGTGTCCCGGTACCGGGAGGAGCTGCGCGCCGGTCGTGACGTCGAGGGGGCGATCGTGCGGACCCTGGAGACCGCCGGTCGCACGATCGCCCTGAGCGGGCTGACGGTGGCCGTCTCGCTGTCGGCGCTGCTCGTGTTCCCGCAGTACTTCCTGCGGTCGTTCGCCTATGCCGGCATCGCCGTGGTCGTGCTGGCGCTCGTCGGATCGCTCGTCTCGTTGCCGGCTCTGCTCGCCGTGGTCGGCACGCGCATCGACGCCGTGCGCGTGCTGCCGCGGCGGGCGCCGCGCCGGGAAGAGGACGGCTTCTGGTACCGCACGGCGACGCGGGTGATGCGCCGCCCGTTGCCCGTGGCGTTGGCCGTGGTCGCCGTGCTGCTGGTGCTCGGGTCACCGTTCCTCGGTGTGCGCTTCGGCAATCCGGATGCTCGCATGCTGCCGGAGTCGGCGCCGGCCCGTCTCGCCTCCGAGCAGCTCCAAGCCGGGTTCTCCGGCGACGCGTCGGAAGCGTTCCCGGTTGTGGTGCGCCAGACAGGTGGTGGCGCCGACGAGGTCGGCGCACTGGCCGACGACCTGGCGGCACGAGTGTCGAACCTGGCGGGTGTCGACCGCGTCGAGGCGGCGTCGGGGACCTACGGCGGCGGGGCACTGATCGCCCCGCCCGGTCCGCAATCGGCCGGCTACGCCGGCGACGGCGGCGCGTGGCTGTCCGTCGTGCCGTCGATCGAGATGATGTCCGATGAGGGCGAGGCACTCGTGGCGACCATCCGCAACCTCGACGAGACGGCCACCGCATCGGCGGGTGAGGTGGCCGACGTGCTCGTCGGCGGCCAGACGGCGCAGCTGATCGACAGCCGCGGCGCGATCGGCGACCGCTTGCCGCTGGCCCTCTCGATCATCGTCCTGACGACGATCGTGTTGCTGTTCATGATGTCGGGCAGCCTGCTCGTGCCCCTGAAGGCGCTCGTGCTCAACCTGCTCAGCCTGACGGCGACATTCGGGGCGATGGTCTGGGTGTTCCAGGACGGCAACCTGTCCGGGCTGCTCGGGTTCACGGCCACCGGGGCGATCGACACGTCGATGCCGATCCTCATGTTCTGCATCGCGTTCGGGTTGTCGATGGACTACGAGGTCTTCCTGCTCTCGCGGATCAAGGAGGAGCACGACCGAACCGGCGACAACGACCACGCCGTCGCCCTCGGCTTGGAGCGGACGGGGCGCATCGTCACCGCTGCGGCGCTGTTGCTGTCGGTCACGTTCTTCGCCTTCGGCACGTCGGGTGTCAGCTTCATCAAGATGTTCGGCATCGGGCTCGGCCTGGCGATCCTGATGGACGCGTTCGTCATCCGTGGGCTGCTCGTGCCGGCGTTCATGAAGCTGGCCGGTGAGGCCAACTGGTGGGCCCCCGGCCCGCTGCGTCGGCTGCACGACCGCTTCGGCATCGGCGAAGGCGAGCCCGTTCACACCAGTTCTGCGGCGAGCACCGAGGGGCCGGTCGGCTCGGCCGAGCCGGCCGAGCGGTTCCTGGTGAGTTCCGGCGCCAGAAGTGGCCCGGAAACCTCGTGAGAATTCCGTCTGCAAGCGATCACGGGAACACCCCGCAGCGAGCTCGGTCCGTCCAGTGTGGACGAGTCGTTCACGCTGCGTTGCCGAGCGCTCCCTCGACGACACGCTGCTGGACCGTCAGTCGAAACCGCTGACGGTGCGGTTCCTCTTCCTGCAGTGCCTTCGGGAGTATGCGCAGCACACCGGTCACGCGGACATCCTCCGTGAGCTGCTCCTGGCGGCGTGAGACCGTCAGTTCGCCGCGTCCGGCAGGGCACGTTGTTGCTGCCTCACCCGGTGGCGGTGACGGCGAGGATGCGGCCGCCGTCGAAGTCGCCGACGAGCAGGCGGTCGCCGTCGGCGACGAGGTGCTGGGGGTGGGCGAGACCGGTGAGGAAGTCGGTCACCTCGACCGGGCCGTCGTCGCCACCGGCGCGGGGGACGGAGACGATGCGACCCTCGTTCCACAGCGCGACGAGCAGCATGTCGGGGTCCCACGGGGCGACGGCGATCGACGTCGGTGTGGCCCCGGGTGCGAACAGGGCGTGGGAGCGCGGCGTGCCCGCACACGTCTCGGCGGTGCCGTCGTAGAAGTCGACCGGGACGCGGTCGCCGATGCAGCGCGGCCAGCCGAAGTCGTCACCCGGCGCGACGGCGACGACTTCGTCAGGCGCCGGTTCGCCGTCGTAGCTGCCGTCGGACATCTCCGTCTGCCACAGCGTGCCGGCGGCGTCGAACGTGCGGGCGTAGGCGTGCTTGAAGCCGCGGGCGAGCTCCTCCGGTTCGCCGCCCGGCGTGAGCGCCCAGAGGATGCCGGCGCCATCTGCGGCGTCGACGCCGTCCAGGGTGCCCGACGTGTCGTAGAGGAGGCGGCCGTCGTCGGTCGCCGTCAGCGTGCCCTCCGAGCGGCCGTTGAACGGTAGCTCGTCGAGCACCGTCGTCAGCTCGCCGCCGTCGATCGGCCCGCTTGACAGGCGGCGCTTCTCCATCACCCAGATCTGGTCGCCGAGCACCTCCACGCCGGTCGGCTTGTCCAAGCTCTCGAAGAGCACCGCCGGCTCGGCGTCCGCGACACCATCATCGTCGAGCGCGACGGCGACGACCTGGCCGGTCCCGCCACCCTCCTCGCCGTTGAGCTGGGCAATGATCACCGTGGCGTCGTCACGGACGACGAACTGCGTCGGTCCGCGCAGGCCGGTGACGACTTCGCTGACGGCGAACCCGTCGGGAACCTCGACGCCGTCGAGCGAGGCCGGGCCGTCGGACCCGCACGCGGTGAGCCC
>JALZMG010000225.1 GCA_030858325.1 Actinomycetota bacterium
GCCCATCTCGGCCCGTGCCCGCACCGGGTCGGCGGCGCCGGCGACGTACAGCACCGCCTCGTCGAGTGCGCCGACGAGTGCATGGGCCAGCGGGTCGACGGGCGCAACGGCGATCGAGCCGGCAGCCATCGCCGCCTCCAGCACGGACGTCACCAACCCCAGCCCGTGGCGCAGCCCGATCTCCCGCCAACGCGCCCACCCCAGCACCGCCGGCCCGTCGATGAGCACGATCCGTTGCACCGCCGGGTCGGCACAGGCGTCGAGCCAGGCGTCGGCGCCGGCGACCAAGACCGCGGCCGCGTCTCCAGCCGGCGCCCGAGCGAGCACGTCCACGAGATGCGCCGTGATCTCGATCTCCACGATCTCGAACACGGCAGCGAAGAGCTCGGTCTTGTCGGCGAACTGGTGATACAGCGCCCCGCGGGTGACGCCGGCGGCAGCGGCGATGCGTTCTGTGCCCACCTCGTCGAAGCCAGCGGTGCTGAACAACTCTCGCGCCGCAACGACAAGCGCGTGACGTGTCGCCGACGAGCGATCGGCCTGCGTCCGCCGGGCGGTCATCGTGATCGCCTTGTCTTCCATGCAGTTTGTATGTAAGATACATTCAACCTGTACGCAACTTGGAGATCCTGGCGCTCACCCCGAACTGTCCTTCTGAACCGGCCCGTTCGGGCCGGTCGGAAAGGACAGAAGCGGTGACTCCGGGCGGATCGGGCCGCGCTGCGCCGTGATGCGCGTGTACATCTCCGGACGGCGGTAGCGCTCCATGTCGAACACCGTGCCCTGGTAGCGGCGGCACCAGTCGAGGTCGCACGCGGCGACGATCAGCTCGTCGTCGGTCGTCAGCGCCTGGGCGACGATTTGCCCGGACGGGGCGACGATCATTGACTGGGCCAGCGAGTCGACGCCCTCCTCGACGCCGCCCTTGGCCACACCGACGACCCACGTCCCGTTCTGGTACGCGCCGGACTGCATGACGAGCGCGTTGTGGAAGCCCTGCAGGATGTCCTGGCTCGGATCTGGGGCGTAGTGGATCGGCGTGTTGTAGCCGCAGAGGATCAGCTCGACGCCCTGCAGACCCATCACTCGATAGGACTCGGGCCAGCGGCGGTCGTTGCAGATCATCATCCCGATGAGCCCGCCGAACGCCGGCCACACGCCGAGTCCGTCCGGGCCCGGCTCGAAGAAGTAGCGCTCGGCGTGCTGGAACGGGCGGTCCGGCTCGTGATCCTCGTGGCCCGGCAGGTGCACCTTGCGGTACCTGGCGACGACGGAACCGTCGCGCTCGACGAGGATCTGCGTGTTGTACCGGTGGCGCCGGCCGTCGACCGGGTCCGGCTCGGTCAGCTCGGCGTACCCCAGGCACAAGCCGACACCGAAGCGCCGGGCATCGTCGAACAGCGCCTGCGTCTCCGGCCCCGGCATCGTCCGGTCGTAGAAGTGGTCGAACTCGCCGATGTCGTCGACGAACCAGCGGGGGAAGAACGTCGTCAGCGCCAGCTCGGGGAACACGACGAGCTGGCAGCCACGCTCGTGGCCGGCGCGCAGAAGCACCCGCAGCCGTTCCACCACATCGCCGCGCGAGTGATCACGCTGGATCGGCCCGAGCTGGGCAGCACCGATCGTCAGCATGCGGGCCACCAGCGCATGTTCGCACGCCGCCGCCGAACGTGATGAGCGATGAGCGATGAGCGCTGTATGCGCGCTCATCGCGCATCGCGCCGGCGGTGGTCGCTCGGTAGGGTCGGGCCGCGTGCTGGAGATCGATGGACTCATCCGCACGTACGGGCCCGTCCGGGCGCTCGACGGGATGACGTTCGGCGTCGAGCCCGGTTCGGTCACCGGGTTCCTCGGCCCCAACGGCTCGGGCAAGACGACGACGATGCGCGCCGTGTTCGGTCTCGTCGCGCTCGACGCCGGCGAGGTCCGCTGGCGCGGTCGGCCTGTCGACGCCGACGCCCGCCGGACGTTCGGCTACCTGCCAGAGGAGCGTGGCCTGTACCCGACGATGAAAGTCGGTGACCAGCTCGAGTTCTTCGGCCGCCTGCGTGGCATGGCCGCCGCCGATGCTCGCACGGACGCCGACCGTTGGCTTGACGACCTCGGTCTCACGGCTCGCGCTGGTGACGCGCTGGAAGACCTCTCGCTCGGCAACCAGCAGCGGGTGCAGCTGATCGCCGCCCTGATCCATCGGCCGGACGTGCTCGTGCTCGACGAACCATTCTCCGGGCTCGACCCGGTCGCCGTCGACGCGCTCTCGCGCGTCCTCGTCGCCGAGGCCCGCCGCGGCGCGACCGTGCTGTTCTCCTCGCACCAGCTCGACCTCGTCGAGGACCTGTGCGAGCGGGCCGTCGTCGTCGATCGTGGGCAGGTCGTCGCCGCCGGCAGCATCGACGAATTGACCGCCGGCGCCGACCCGGTGCTCGAGGTTCAGGTGCCGCTGGACGCCGCCGGCGCGTGGGCGGACCACCTCGACGGCCGCGCGACGGTCGTCAGCAACCAGGCGGGAAGGTTGCGACTTCACCTCGCGCCCGGAGCTGGTTCGTCCGCCGAACGGGCGCAACCGGTCCTTGATGCGGCCCGCCTGGCCGGACCCGTCAACCACTTCGCGTTCGGGCGCAGGAGCCTGGCCGAGGTGTTCCTGACGACCGTCGGCCGCTCCCCCGACGAACCCGCATCGCCTGGCGCAACAGACGAGTCCGACACGCGTGAGGCGCATGATGTCGTGGCGTGACCGGCCGATCTTCCTCGTCGCCCGCCGCGAGGTACGCGACGCGCTGGCGTCGAAGTCGTTCCGCATCACGCTGGCGATCAGCGCGATCGCGCTCGTCGCGCTGATCGTCATCGCCAACCTCGCCGGCGGTGAGTCCGACCCACGGCGGATCGTCATCTGGGGTGACGACCGCGGTGACGCCATCGCCACGATCGAGCGGCTCGGCACCGGAGTCGGCATCCCACTCGAGGTGACGGCAGTCGCCGACGACGCCGCGGCGACGGCCGCCGTTGGCGACGGCGACGCCGACATCGCCGTCTCGGCCGCCGGCGACCGCCTCGTCACGGATCGGCCCGTCGACCTGTCCGCCGGGTCCGAGCTGGCGACTGTCCTCAACGTCCTGCGCGCCGAGTTGGCACTCGATCGCGGTCTGCGCGCAGCCGGGCTCGACGACGACGCCGCAGCCACCGTCCGCTCCACCGAGCCGCCTCCCGTCGAAGCACTTCGCGCGGCCGACGACGAGGTCGACCGCAGCCGAACGGGCGTCGTTGCGGTGACGAACATCTTGCTGTTCTTGATGCTCCAGACCTACGGCGGCTGGCTGATCACCGGTGTCACGCGGGAGAAGGCGTCACGGGTGATCGAGGTGCTGCTGGCGGTGATCCGCCCCCGCCAGTTGCTCGTCGGCAAGGTCCTCGGCATCGGCACCGTGGCCCTGGGGCATGCACTGGTGCTGATCGTCTCGGCCTCCGTCACCGCACGAGTGGTCGGTGCAGACGTCACCGAGGGGATGCGCATCGGTGACCTCGCCGTCGGGCTCGTCTGGTTCCTGCTCGGCTACGCGCTGTACTGCGGCGCGTTCGCCGCCGCCGGCTCGCTGGTCTCGCGCGTGGAGGACGCCCAGGGCGTCGCCTTCCCGGTGATGCTGCCCATCCTCTTCGCCTACGTCGTCAGCTTCTCTGCCGTCGGTGGCGCCAACACGCTGCTGTGGGTGCTCGCCTTCATCCCCCCCACCGCCGTCTTGGCCATGCCCACCCTGTACGCCATCGGGGCTGCCCCCATCTGGGCTGTACTGGCGAGCATGGCCCTGACCATCGTCGCCATCGCCGGTGTGTTGGCGGCGGCAGCCAAGATCTACGAGCGTTCGATCCTGCGCCAGGGCCGCAAGGTCTCGTGGCGCGACGCGATCCGCAGTCGCGACGAGTTCCGGGTGCCGGTCGCCGGCGGCGCCAGCGGCGTGGCCGGCGCCGCGTCCAGCTGAACCGCCCTCCACGCCTCGACTTCTCGGCAGTCCCGGCGGTGCGAGCTCGCACAGCGATGCGGCGTGGCGGATGGAGCGAGCGAGCACGACCGCCACGTCGTCGTCGCTGGAGGTGGCCTGGACGAACGTCGTTGCGCCCCCGCCACTCCGCACGACCGCTCGACCCGGCCACGCTGCCGTCAACCGGGCCGGACGCCGGTCACCGACGACCTCCGTGGCGACGTCCGCGTCGCCGAGACGGAGGGCGACGCGCAGGTCCGCATGGCCGAGCGCGTCGGCGAGCACACCGTCGGCGCACGCACCGGCGGCGAGCAGGTGCACACCGAGCGCCCGCCCCTCGCGGACGGCGGCCGACAGGACGGCTTGCAGGCGTCCGGCAACGCTCGAGGCGTCCTCGACGACGACCATCAGGCGGGCCGGCGGTGGCCCGGCTCCCCCGGCGACGAGCGCACGACGCCTGACCAACTCCGCCTCGAGCGCACCGGCGATGTCGTCCGCACCGGCCGTGGCCAGCGGATCGACGTCGGCGACGAGGTGCGGCAGCTCCCGACACGGCTGCAGCGCGCCGTCGGGCGCGGCGACGAGCACGATCGCCAGGCCGTCCGGGCGACCCGTGGCGGCCAGGCCGAGCACGATCGACCGCAGCAGTTCGCTCCTGGCCGCGCTGTCGTCGCCGATGACGACACCGGGAGCGATTTGGCCGCGCGACAGCGAGACGGTCATCGGCCCGGTGTTGCCGACACCGACGACGGCGCGCGGATCGCCCGGTCCGCTCTGCCAGGCGCCGGCGACGGCGATGGCGTCGTCGGGCGGTCCGGAGAAGCAGGACGCGCACACGTCGGCCAGCGCCACGGATCGTGGCAACGCAACGGACTCGCCGTCACCCGAGCGTTCACGGTGTGCGGCAGCAAGGCCGTCGGCGCATGCGCCGGCGCACACGATGTCGAGCCCGCACGGGTGGACGACGACGAATCCCGTCGCCTCGCAGGTCGTCCACCTGGCGGCCCCGACCGAGCCCATGTCCATTCGAGCCCAGGTGGCCGGGCGCCGATCGACGTCGCCGAGCCTGCTGTCGTCGAGGCGCATGTCGATGACGACCAGCTCTCCGCCCGTATCGACGGCGACGGTGGCCTGCGCGGCCGAATCCTCGCCGGCCGTCGGGCGGTCGCTGATGACGACGGCGACCGACCCGTCGCCACGGTCGGGCCGAAGGTGCGGCAGCGTTCGACACCACGACCACACCGGCGAATCGGCGGCCACGACCACTCGCCATGCGTCCGGCCCGGCAGCCGCGGCGAGCTG
>JALZMG010000247.1 GCA_030858325.1 Actinomycetota bacterium
CTCCGCCTCGTGCGGAATCGCTCACGCGGTCGGCGCATGTTGCAAACGCCGGATCGGGCTCGTTGCGACGTGCAGAACGGGGGTCCACGGGGGGCGGAGCCCCGGTGTGGCGGGGGAAGCGGGGCGGTTTGCCTGCATGATGGGGGGCGTGGCGACGTCGGGCGAGAGCCGGTACTTGCGGCCGTTCTGGTTGCATCAGGCGGCGGAGTACATCATCGGGCTCGTGCTCGTCGGGCAGGGGTTGCAGAGCCCGTCGCCGACGTTCCCGGCGCTCGCCGGCGGGTTGGTTGTCCTCAACGGGGCCCTCGTCGAGGGGCCGCTCGGGGCGTTCCGGTTTGTGCCCCGCCTCCTCCACCGCTGGCTCGACGTTGCCGTCATCGTCCTGATCGTCGTCGCCGCAGTGCTGCCGTTCCTCGACATCGACAACACGTCGCGCATGCTGATGCTGATCATGTCCGGCGTGCTCGGATTTGTGTGGTGGAACACGCGCTTCCAGCCGCCCGCACCTCGCCCGGCCGGCGAACCCATCGACCGAGCCGACGCGATGAGCCGCTTCGCCGGCCGCACCGTCGGCGGCGCCGTGCGCGCCGTCCGCAACCGTCGCGGCAGCTGACCCCATCCCATCCGAGGGTTTCGTTGCACCCGAGGGTTTCGGGCACTCCGTCGGCGCAGCAAACCCTCGGACGGACGCCGGGCCGGCCTGCGGGCGCGTCACCGGTACCCTTCCGCCATGACGTTCGAGCGGCCCGCTCCCGATCTGCAGAAGCTGTTGACGGCGTGGGAGCAGTTCGAGGCCGGCGAGGAGGCGCCGGGCCGCGTGCTCGCCAACTTGAAGACGGCCGGGCTGCCCGACGTGCTGGCGCAACTGGTCGCCTCCGGCTGGACTCCTGTCGACCCTGTCTGATCCGCCGATGGGGGCAGGTCGGCGCGCCGGGGGCGCGCAGTACATCCCCCGGCCGGCCGTCTGGTCGCTCGTCGACACCGCCCTTCCCGTCACCCACCCGCTGGCCGTCACGGTCGACGACATCGCCGCTGCCCTCGCCGACGCGCCGGTGGGCCAGCCCGTGGCCCCGGCGTTCGCCGAGGCCCGCCAGTCGGCGGTGCTCATCGCCGTGGCCGATGGTCCCGGCGGCGCAGAAGTCGTGCTGACCCGCCGCGCCGAGCACCTCAGCAGCCATCGTGGCGAGATGAGCTTCCCGGGCGGGCGGCTCGACGCCGGAGAAACTCCGGTCGAGGCGGCGCTCCGCGAAGCGAACGAGGAAGTCGGGCTGGACGCGGCGTCCGTCGAGGTCCTCGGCGAGCTGACGCACTTGAACACGGTCGTCAGCCGCAGCTACATCGTGCCCATCGTCGCCCGCCTACCGGAGCGTCTGATGGTGGCGGCGACCAGCCCGGAGGTCGAGCGGGTGCTGTGGCTGCCACTGGCCGAGCTGGTGCGCGTCGACACCTACCGCTCGGAGCGGTGGGGGCGGGATCCGACCGATCGAGTGCTGCACTTCTTCGAGCTCGACGACGAGACCGTCTGGGGCGCGACGGCCACGATGCTCATCGACCTCCTCGCCCGGCTCGCCCCAGCTCGGTCAACCGGCCAGCGATCGCAGCAGCGCCCACGCCGCTTCGACGTGTGACCACTCGGTCGACTTCGTACCGATGGAGAAGCGCAGGGCGCTGGTGCCGTCGAGCACGGTGCGCGTGAACAACACCTGCCCCGTGGCGTTGGCGCGTTCGATCAGCGCATCGGTGGCCTCGTCGCCGGCGCGCAGACGCAGACAGACGAGGTTCAGCGGGGAAGGCGCGACGATCTCGAAGCGGTCGTCCTCGGCGACGATTGCGACCAGGCGCTGCGTCAGCCCGACATGCCGGCGGATCATCGTGCGCATCGCGTCGACCCCGTCCAGCCGCAGCGCCAGCCACAGCTTCAACGAACGGAACCGGCGGCCGAGCGGCACCTGCCAGTCGCGGTAGTCGATCGCTGCGCCGCCGGCGGCGGCCGCAGATCGAAGGTACTCGGGCAGGATGCTCAGCGCGCCGAGCAGCGCCGCTCGATCGGTCGTCCAGAACAGGTCGCAATCGAAGTTGACGCCCATCCACTTGTGCGGGTTCGTGCAGTAGCTGTCGGCGTGTTCGACACCGTCGTTGACCCATCGGTACTCGGGAGCGAGCGCGGCGATCCCGCTCATCGCCGCGTCGACGTGCAGCCACGCACCAGCGCGGCGGCAGATCGGGCCGACTTCGGCGGTCGGGTCGAAGGCCATCGACGACGTCGTGCCATGGGTGGCGCAGACGAAGCACGGGACGAGCCCGGCGTCGACGTCGGCCTGGATGGCCCCGGCGAGCGCGTCCGCACGCATGGCGAACGTCTCGTCGTGAGCGACGACGCGCAGGCGGTCGGTGCCGATGCCGGCGATGCGCAGCCCCTTCTCGATGCTCGAGTGTGCCTGCGACGTGGCATAGGCGACGAGCCGGGACGTGTCGCCGTCGGCGTTGACCGCGCCGCTCGTCGCCCGCCACCGGGCCGCCAGGATCGCGCACAGCGTGGCCTCGCTCGCCGAGCCTTGTATCACCCCACCCCCCGGCCCCGGGATGACCCCGCCGCCCGGTCCGCTGGAGTGGAACGCCGGCGGCAGATCGAGCAGCTCGGCCATCCAGTCGAGCATCAGCGTCTCCAGCTCGGTGCACGCCGGGGACGTCACCCAGCTCATGCCCTGTACTCCGAGCCCGGCGGCAAGCAACTCCCCGAGGATCGAGGGATAGCTGGTGTTCGACGGGAAGTAGGCGAAGAAGCTGGGGTGCTGCCAGTGCACGAGGCCGGGGACGACGATCGCCTCGAGATCGGCGCGCACCGCCGCCCAGTCCTCCGGGTCGGTCGGTGGATGTTCCGGCAGCAGCCGGCGCACGTCACCCGGCTGCAGCGAGGGGCTGACGGCGTGCCGCTCGATGCCCTCGACGTACTCGGCGATCCAGTCGACCAGCTCGTGCCCGCGCCGGCGGAACTCCTCCGGCGTCACCCGTTCTGTCCTTTCGAGAGTGCCCGATCGGGCGGTTTCGAACGGACAGAACGGATGATCCGCCAGCCGACGAACGCCATCCCGCCGATGACGGCGGCGAACACGAGGCCCTGTCGCCAGCCGCCCTTCGCCGAACTGCCGCAGCCGGGTCGCTGGACGCCACTGATGCAGTCGGAGAGGTTGGCGTCGCGAGGAATGAACTCGTTGTCGAAGACCGTCGTCGGCGGGGGACTGGCGTCGCCGTCGCCGTCGTCGTCGCCGACCAACGGAGGGTTTCCTGCGCCCCAGGGGTGCACCAAACCCTCGGGTGCAACGAAACCCTCGGATGCCGCTGACGTCGAGACGTCAGCGGTGATGGTCGAGAGCGCGGCGATGGCGCAGCCGACCAGCAGGCGCCGGCACCACGCGGTCATGGGCAGGTTCTACCAGCGCCGCCTACGATCAGGCCCATCGCCACCGCGGACGACCCCGAGCCCGACGACGCCCTGCCCCACCACGACGGCGCCGTCCTCGTCGTCGACTTCGGCGCCCAGTACGCGCAGCTCATCGCCCGCCGCGTGCGCGAGCTGCAGGTGTACTCCGAGATCGTGCCCAACCGCATCTCCGCCAGCGAACTCGCCGCCCGCCGGCCGGCCGCGCTGATCCTCTCCGGTGGACCGAAGAGCGTGCACGTCGACGGCGCGCCCACGCTCGACCCGGCGATCTACGACCTCGGCGTCCCCATCCTCGGCATCTGCTACGGCGCCCAGCTGATCGCCCAACAGCTCGGTGGGACGGTCGGGCGCGGCATGCGCGGCGAATACGGCCGGGCGAAGCTGCGTCGCGCCGGACCCTCGACGGTCCTCCCCGACGATGCGCCGGACGTCCACGACGTGTGGATGAGCCACTTCGACGCCATCACCGCCGCACCGCCGGGCTTCACGCCGACGGCGGCGACCGACGACGCACCGGTCGCCGTGCTCGAGGACGACGCCCGCCGCATCTACGGCGTGCAGTTCCATCCGGAGGTCGTCCACTCCCCGTACGGGATGGGGGTGCTGGCCCGCTTCCTCCACGAGCGGGTGGGGCTGGAACCCAGCTGGACGATGGCGTCGGTGATCGACGAGCAGGTCAGCCTGATCCGCCAGCAGGTCGGCGACGGCCGGGCCATCTGCGCACTGTCGGGCGGCGTCGACTCCTCCGTCGCCGCAGCGCTCGTCCATCGCGCGATCGGCCACCAGCTGACGTGTGTCTACGTGGACACGGGCCTGATGCGCAAGGGCGAGAGCGACCAGGTCACCGAGACGTTCCGGCGCAACATGGGCATCGAGCTGATCCACGTCGATGCCGGCGCCCGCTTCTTCGCCCGGCTCGCCGGTGTCACCGATCCGGAAGCCAAGCGCAAGGCGATCGGCGACGAGTTCATCCGCATCTTCGAGGAGCACACCGGTGGGCTCGTCGAAGCCGAGTTCCTCGTCCAGGGCACGCTGTACCCGGACCTCATCGAGTCCGGAGGTGCCGACGGCACGGCGGCGATCATCAAGAGCCACCACAACGTTGGCGGCCTGCCGAAGGACATGCGCCTGGCGCTGATCGAGCCGTTGCGTGAGCTGTTCAAGGACGAGGTCCGCGGCCTCGGCCTGGAACTCGGGCTGCCGGAGGACATCGTCTGGCGCCAGCCGTTCCCCGGTCCGGGGCTCGGCGTGCGCATCATCGGCGAGGTCACCCCGGACAAGGTCGCCCTCCTGCAGGACGCCGACGCCATCGTGCGCGCCGAGATCGCCGCCGCCGGCCTGGAGCGGGAGATCTGGCAGTCCTTCGCCGTGCTCGCCGACATCCGCTCCGTCGGCGTGATGGGCGACGAGCGCACGTACGGCTACCCGATCATCGTGCGCGCCGTGACGAGCGACGACGCGATGACCGCCGACTGGGCGCGGCTGCCGTACGACCTGCTCGAACGCATCTCCAACCGCGTCATCAACGAGGTTGGCGGCATCAACCGCGTCGTCTACGACGTGACGTCGAAGCCCCCCGGCACGATCGAGTGGGAGTGAGACACACGGGGCCTTCGCCCCCGTGGACCCCGGAAAGCTGACGAGTCTGCGCTCGTGGGCGTTCCCGGTCTACGGCGGGCCGCAATGTGACGGGAGTGTCGCGAGGTATTGCAACGACTTCGTAATGTTGGGCTAGGGTGTCGCCCGTCATGAGCCGCCAGTTGCTTGCGCGGATCGTGGTCGTGGCGTCTGCCGTGGCCGTGGTCCCCGCCACGAACCCGTCCAGCGCCGGGGCCAGCCCGATCGACGACCAGCGTGAGAAGGTCGAACAGATCACCGACGAGCTGGAACGGCTGGAACAGCAGTCGGACATCCTCGCCGAGGACTACGTCACGGCGATCGACGAGCAGCGCCAACTCGAGACCGAGGTCGGCGACGCCGAACAGCGCGTCGCCGCCAAGCGGGGCGAGGTCGAAGCGCTGCGCAGCGAGCTGTCCGAAGTCGCCGTGCGCGCCTTTGCCAACTCCGGCACCGACGCCCTCGGCCCGATGTTCAGCGACTCGGCGTCCTACACCGACGATCTCCAGCGCGATCAGCTGTCGCGTGTCGCACTCAGCACGGGTACGGCGACGACCGACGAGCTGGACCAAGCGGTCAGCGATCTCGAAGACGAAGAGTCGGCCCTCGAGAACAAGCGCGAGGAAGTGGCCGACCAGGCGGCGCGGGTCGAGCAGGCCCGTGTCGACAACGACGCCCGCAAGGGCGACTACGAAGCGGCCCGTGCCGCGGCCGAGGCCGAACTCGGCGACCTCATTCGCGAGGAGGAGGAGCGCAGGGCACGCGAATCCTACGAGCGCATGCAGCGTGAGGCCGAGGAGGCCGCCGCGGCGCAGGCCGCCGCCCAGGCCCAGGCGCAGATGGAGGCGCAGCAGGCCGCAGCAGCCCAGCAGCAGGCGGCGACACAACAGCAAGCCGAGCAGGCGCAGGCGCAGGCGCAGGCGCAGCAGTCGAGCGGCAACGATTCGCAGCAGCAGCAGTCGAACGGCAACGACTCGCAGCAGCAGTCGAACGGCAACGACTCGCAGCAGCAGCAGCAGCAGCAGTCGAACGTCAACGACTCACAACAGCAGTCGTCCGGCGGCGGCTCGACGCAGTCCTCGGGTGGATCGAGCCAGTCCGGTGGCAACTCGTCGCCGCCGTCGACAGCTCAGTCGAGCGGTCAGGTCAACGCACTCGCCGCCCCGGCTCCGGCTCCGGCTCCGGCTCCGGCTCCGGCTCCGGCTCCGGCTCCGGCTCCCAAGCCGGAACCGCAGCAACCGTCAATCCCCCAGGCGTCGTCACTAGCCGGCACGGCGATCAATGCGGCGATGTCGCAGTTGGGTGTTCCGTGGGTCTTCGCCATGGCCGAACCGGGCGTCGGCTTCGACTGCTCCGGGCTGACGTCCTGGGCGTGGGGCCAAGCCGGCGTGTACCTGCCCCACCAGTCCCGCCAGCAGTACGGGATGCTGCCCCACGTTCCGACCTCGGCGGCCCAGCCCGGCGACCTGCTGTTCTTCTATTCGCCGATCAGCCACGTCAGCATCTACCTCGGCAATGGACAACAGGTGCACGCCCCGAACAGCGGGACCACGGTGAAGGTCGGCACGGTCAACTGGGACAACGTCGTCGGCGTCGGCCGCCCCGGCTGAGCCGTCGCCGCCCGTGCCACCGGGGATCGACGACGCGCGCGTCTCGGGCTGGTTGACCGCCAACGTCGACGGGGCCGCGCCGCCGTACACGTACTCGATGATCGCCGGCGGGCGCTCCAACTTGACGTTTACCGTCACTGGCGCCGACGGCCACCGTTTCGTGCTGCGCCGGCCGCCACTCGGGCACGTGCTGGAGTCGGCCCACGACGTGGCCCGCGAGCACCGGATCATCGCCGCTGTCGGCAACACTGCCGTGCCCGTCCCGTTGGCGCTCGGGCTGTGCACCGACCTCGACGTGAACGGGGCGCCCTTCTACGTCATGAGCCACGTCGATGGCGTCGTCCTCGACAGCCCGGAGAAGGCTGCACTGTTGCCGATCGACCGGCGCCGCGCTGCCAGCGAGCACCTGGTCGATGTGCTGGCGGATCTGCACGCCGTCGACGTCGAGGCCATCGGGCTCGGCGATCTGGCCCGCAGTGACGGCTACGTCGAGCGGCAGCTGCGCCGGTGGACGCGGCAGTGGGAGCACTCCAAGACCCGTGAGCTCCCGGCGATCGACGAGGTCGCGCAGCGGCTGGCGACGCGCATCCCGCCGCAGCAAGGCGTGGCGATCGCCCACGGCGACTACCGCTTCGGCAACTGCCTGATCGATGTCCGCGCCGGGCGCATCGCCGCCGTGCTCGACTGGGAGCTGTGCACGCTCGGTGACCCGCTGGCCGACGTCGGCTACGTCGGCGTCTACTGGACCGACCCCGGCGAGGTGGCCATGCGGCACAACGATCCGTCGGGCGGCGAGGGCTTCCCCAGCTATGCCGACCTGCTCGCGCGGTATGCCGCGCGCAGTGGGCGCGACGTGTCGGGCATCGACTTCTACGTGGCCTTCGCATCGTGGCGGCTGGCCGTCATCAGCGAGGGCGTGTACGCCCGCTACCGGGAGGGCGTCATGGCCGACGAGGACATGGGCGCGGCGGAGCTGGAGGCGTTCAAGACGAGAACCGACCAGCTCGCCACGGCCGCGCTGGCCGCCGCCGACCGCCTCTGAGCGCTGCCGCTGGTGCTCGGGCCGAGCGTCAGTCCGTGGGTGCGTCGAGCGTCAGGGTGCCGAAGACGCCCTCGCGCTGCAGGCGCGCCAGGAACCCGGGCTCGTACGCCGTGCCGGTTCCGCCCGCACGGCCTCGTCGAGCCACCGGGCGTCGTCACCGACGACGATGCGCCAGTCGCCGGCGCGCACGCCGTCGAGGATGACCGTCGCCGCCTGCGCCGCGCACATCGGGGCGTTGTCGCGGAACCCCTCGGCCATGGCCACGACGAGCGCCCGCACGTCCTCGTCCGACGCACCCGACAGGTCGAGGCCTTCCCTGGCGAACCGCTCCCGCAACGCGAGCACGCCGGGCGCATCCAGCTCCTTCGGGTCACGGCCGAAGTAGGCGCCGGAGTTGAACACGATCGACGTTCCGATGTGGCCCGGCATGACGACGGACGCGCAGGTGCGGCGCGTTCACGCGGAAGTCGGTGATCAGCGCCTCCGTGAACCCCTTGACCGCGAACTTGGCCGCGCTGTATGCGGTGTGCGCCCGCCCGCCGAGCGTCGCCCAGAACCCGTTGACGCTGCTCGTGTTGACGACATGCCCGGACTCGGCGGCCAGCAGCAGGGGGAGGAACGTGCGTGTGCCGAGGTAGACACCGCCCCAGCAGACGGCGAACACCTGCTCCCACTCCTCGCGCGGATCGACCACGATGCTGCCGCCGCCACCGATGCCGGCGTTGTTGAACAGCAGCTCGATGTGATCGGTGTCGTGAACGGCCGTCACGTGATCGCGAAAGGCGACGAGCTGGCACTCGTCGGCGACGTCGGCGACGAACGACGAGACCGTCGCGCCGGCCGAGGGCTCGGCGGCGCACAGCGCCAGCGTCTCGGCGAGGTTCGGCGCCGACACGTCGCACGTCGCGACGTGACAGCCCTCGGCGGCGAGTTGGCGCACGAGCTCGCGCCCCATCCCCGTCCCGCCACCCGTGACCACCGCCAGCTTCCCCGTGAACGCTTCCATCGGCTTGAGGATGCGGCCAATTTCGCGTTCTCACGAGCTTTTCGTCGCAAATGTGGCGGGTGACGCCGCCAGGAATCACCACCGGCACGAGTTGACGGCTCGGCGGATCCGGCAGTTGGCCCGTCAGTCGGCGAGGAAGTCGGCGAGCAGTCTGGCCAGTTCCACCGGCTGGTCGCCCTGGACGCTGTGCCCGGCATCGACATGTTCGACCCGCGCGCCCGGAAGGCGGCGACGCAACTCGGTTTCGTCGGCGTCGTCGACGACGGACTGCGGGCGCATACCGCGCACCAGCATCACGGGCACGGTGACCGCGCCGAGCGCGCCCCAGGCCCGCTCACGCTGCACCGCCTGCTCGGTCTCGTCCGGCTCGTCCGCCGCGGCGTCATCCATCGGCCCGACACCGTCATGGCGCCGGTATCGCCAGATCCACGAACCGTCCGCTTGCTGCACGGCGTTGTGGAGGATGCCCCGCCGCAGCGACGACTCGGTACGTGTCGGGTTGTGCTCGATCGTGCGCGCCAGCAGGTCCTCGAAGCTGGCGAACGTCGCCGGCCCGCGCACGAAATCCATGATCGCCTTGGCCTTGGCGCCCGTGACGCCTGGCGTGATGTCAACGAGCACGAGCCGGCGAACCAGCTCGGGTGCCATCGTGGCCACTGCGATCGACGTCATCCCGCCGAGCGACATGCCAACGATCGCGGCAGCGTCGGGTGCCAGCGCGCGAATGGCCTCGGCGACGTCGGCGGCCAGCGCCGCGATGCGTTCGTCACGGCCCGCTTCGGCGGCCTCGTCGGAGTGGCCGTGGCCCGGCAGGTCGACGGCGACGAGCGGCCGCGCGAGGGCCAGGGCGACGGTGTCCCACGTGTGCGCGTTCTGCGCACCGCCGTGGACGAGCACCATCTCCGGCGCGCCGTCTCCCCAGACCAGGGCGCTGATGTGGCGGCCGTCGCCGAGTTCGACGGCCTCCCGGCGCACGACCGGCGGTCCGTCGTATGAAAGCCCGTGTTCCGACGCGTTGTCGGCGAAGTAGGCGAACTCGTCGTAGAGCACCCGGTCGGCCATCAGGTGCACGGTACGCGGCGGGGGTCGTGGAGCTCGACTCCCGGCACACTGGACCGATGGCGACGATCGACGTGACCGGGTTCGACCATCTCGTGCTGCGCTGCGGCAACGTCGAGGCGTCACTGGCGTGGTATGTGGAGGTTCTCGGTCTCGCGCCGGTGCGCGTCGAGGCGTGGCGGGCCGGGGAGGTGCCGTTCCCGTCCGTGCGCGTGACGCCGGAGGTGATCATCGACCTGATCCCGCGGCATGCCGACGACGCCGCCGCCGAACGCAACGTCGACCACATCTGCCTCGTGGCCAGCGCCGAGACCATCGCCACGGTCGACGCCGAGCGCGACTCGTTCCGGGTCGTCGACGGGCCGGGCACCCGGTTCGGCGCCCAGGGCGACGGGTGGTCGATCTACGTGCTCGACCCCGACGACTACGTGGTCGAGCTGCGCACGTACGACCAATGAGCGCAGGGCGGGGCCAGCCCCGCGGCGGTGATGATCGGCGGTGGCGCAGCGCTCTCGCTACGGTCGAGCGATCATGGGTGATCGGACCGCCACCGCCGCACGCGGGGTCGCCGACCTCTCCGTCGACTGGTGCACCGACGCGCTCGGCGCCGTGCTTGAAGGCGGGCGCGTCGTGGACGTCTCGACCACCGCCGTCGGCACGGGCCAGGTAGCCGACACCGTCCGCCTGACGTTGACGTACGACCCGCCGTCGAGCGGACCGGCCACGCTGGTCGCCAAGGTGCCGGCCGCCGATGCTGCCAGCCGAGCGGCGGCGCGACTCACCAGGACGTACGAGATCGAGGCCAGCTTCTTCCGTGACCTCGCGCCGGCGGCGGCGGTACGTGCCCCCCGCTGCTACGACGCCGCCTACGACCCGGTGAGCGACGACTACCACGTTCTCTTGGAGGACGTGGCGCCGGCCGAGCAGGGCGACCAGCTCGCCGGCTGCCCGCTCGGTGACATCGAGGACGCCGTCGACGAGCTGGCACTGCTGCACGGGCCGCGCTGGGGCGACGAGACGTTGCTCGACATCGGCTGGCTGCACCGCACCCAGCCCCAGCGCATCGACGAGACGGTTGCGCTCATCGGACAGTGCGTCGCGCCGTTTCTGCAGCGCTTCGGCGCGCGGCTCGAGCCGGCCACGGTGGCAGTGGTGGAGCGGTTCACCCCGCGCGTCGGCGCCTACCTCCACGGGTGGCCCCGCCCATGGACGATCATCCATGGCGACTATCGCGCCGACAACCTGTTGTTCGGCGGCGACCGGGTCGTCGTCGTCGACTGGCAGACCGTCGGACTCGGTCCCGGCCCGTTCGACCTCGCCTACCTGCTCGGTGCCAGCGTCGTGCCCGACGACCGGCGTCGGCACGAGCGCGACCTCGTCGCTCGCTACGTCGAGGGTGTCCGTGCCCATGGCGTCCAGCTCGACGACGAGGTGGCGTGGACGGAGTACCGGCGCTGCTCGTTCGGGAGCCTGCTGATGGCCATCGTCGCCCCGATGCTCGTCAAGCAGACCGAACGCGGCGACGAGATGTTCATCGCCATGGCCGACCGGCCGGCGCGCCAGATCGCCGACCTGGACGCCGAGTCACTGCTCGCTGACTGACTGATCGACGGAGAGAGATCGTGCCCAGACTGACACCGCTGGATGAGTACTTCGTCCACCAGATCCCCGAGCCGCTGCCGAACGTGGTGACCCACCACCAGCACTGGCGGGAGAGTCTGTTC
>JALZMG010000273.1 GCA_030858325.1 Actinomycetota bacterium
CGCTGGCGCTTCGCTCGTCCATCAGAAATACCCGAGGCGCTTGCGGTCTTCCATGCCCGCCTCGGAGATGCGGTCGTCGGCACGCGTGGCGCCGCGCTCGGTGATCCTGACGACGCTCGTCTCGGCGACGATGTCGGCAACGGTGACCGCCGAGGACTCGACGGCGGCAGTGCACGTGGCGTCGCCGATCGTGCGGAATCTGACCATCGCCTCGAACGGTTCCTCGCCGTCGAGACGCGGCACGAAGCGATTGACGGCCATCAGCATCCCGTCTCGGCGGAAGACCTGCCGACGGTGGGCGAAGTACAGCGGCGGCAGCTCCACGTCGCGAGCCTGGATGAACCGCCAGACGTCGAGCTCGGTCCAGTTCGACAACGGGAACACGCGCAGGTGTTCGCCGCGCCGGTGGCGCGTGTTGTACAACCCCCACAGCTCGGGGCGCTGGTTCTTCGGGTCCCATTGGCCGAACTCGTCGCGGTGCGACACGACGCGCTCTTTGGCGCGCGCCCGCTCCTCGTCACGACGAGCGCCGCCGAACACGGCGTCGAAGCCATGTGCGGCGATGGCGTCGAGCAGTGTGACGGTCTGTAACGGGTTGCGCGATGCGCGCGGGCCGGTGTCCTCACGGACCCGTCCTGCGTCGATCGACGCCTGCACCGAGGCGACGACCAGCTCGGCACCGAACGCGGCGACCGCGTGGTCGCGAAAGGCGATGACCTCGTCGAAGTTGTGCCCGGTGTCGATGTGCATCAGGGGGAACGGCAGGCGTGCCGGTGTGAACGCGCGGTGGGCGAGGTGCAGCATGACGACGGAGTCCTTGCCCCCCGAGAAGAGCAGGACCGGTCGCGCGCACTCGGCGGCGACTTCGCGAATGATCGTGATCGCCTCGTCCTCGAGCTGTGCCGTCGCCGTCGTCGTGCTGATCATGCGAGGCGCGAGCCTACCGACGAGCCTCCAGGACGACGGCGGTCGTCGACGTCCCGGCACGCGGGTGGCGGGCGGAGACGCTGACGATCGTTCCGGGGGCGGCACGCACCACCCATGAGACCAGCAGGCGGTCAGGCGTCCCGTCGTTGTTCGAGCTGAAGCGCATGGTCGAGCGACCTTCCAGCTGGCCGAGCCGCACCCGCGGCTGCCCGCCGACGACCGTCATCTCGACACCGTCAGGCGCAGAAATCTCGGCCGTCATCGGCAGCACCAAGTTGTTGCGCTTGGCTCGCGCCGACACGTACGTCGGCAGCCACCCGGTGTTGGCCAGGCCGACCTCCACCCGCCACGTCCCGTCGCCGAGCGCAACGGCGCCGGCGTGGCGGATCTCCAGGCACGGCGCGGCCATCGCCTGGGCGACGGCGAAGCGGGCGTGCGGCTCGACCTCGGCCCGCAGCAGGTGCCGCGGAGGGTTGGTCCAGACGCCGAGGTACGGCCATCCGCCGAGCTCGACGGGGCCGAGCTGGGGGTGTTCGAAGCCGTACCAGTCGACGAACTGATCGGGTGCGTGTTCGTCGCACCATGCCAGCACGGCGCGCGCCTGCTCGTCGGTCGGGCCGACGTACCAGAACTCGGTGCTCTGCTTCGCCCCGGTCGCCGCGTGCACGACGTCCCAGAACTCGGTCGTCCACGAGAACACGCCGAGGTGCTCGTAGGCCCAGTCGTCGGCGGCGCCGCTCATCGTGTCGGACTTGTCCCACGTGAAGTCCTCGAACACCGAGTGCACGGGGTAGTGGGTCAGGCGGGTGCCGATCTCACCGAGTTGCTTCCACACCCAGAGGTCCGCCGGAGGCAGGCCCGAGTCGGCCTGCACCGACGACGGGCGCAACAGCACGCCGCCGCTGGTGTGGAACGCGTTGTAACCGCAGATGTTCGGGCGGGCAACGATGGCCTGGACGAGCGCCGCGATCTCGGGCTCTGACATGGGGTGATCGCCGGAGCCCCTGACTGTCGTCGACCAACCGGCCGGGAAGTTGCGATTGAGGTCGAGCCCCTCCGGCGGGCGCGGGTTGGGAATCGTGAAGCCGTCGTAGTCGACGACGGTCCCCTCGTCGAGCAGCCGGTAGCGAGTCACGCCGGCCGTCGCGCCGTCGAGCGGCGCGGGCACCATCAAACGGGCGTCGTCGGCATGGGCCACCCACGCGCCGTCGGGATCGGCGATGCGCATCTGCAGGACGCGCCCGTCGCCGTCGACGTCTTCGACGTGTGCGCCCGGCCAGCGGTGGGCGTCGGGCCACGGCCACGGCCGCGTGCTCGAACGGCGAAACCGCGGCGTGTCGGCCAGTGCCCATTCGGCGCCGTCGGGGTTGACGCGCGGCACGACGTAGAACGTGCGCGTCGCCAGCGCCTCCTTCACGGTCTCGTCGCCGCTGGCGTACCCGTCGACGAGGTGGGTGACCAGCGCGCAGGCGGCGACGGTGGCCGTCAGCTCGACGGCGTGGATGCTGGCATCGACCCAGTGGGCCGGCTTCGTGTCGTGGGTGCCCGTCGTCGTATCGGTGACCGTGACGAGCCACAGGTTACGGCCCTCGTGGCTCGTGCCGTAGGACTCGACGCCGACGAGCGACGGGTGCTCGGCGGCCAACTCGTGCAGCCAGCTCGTCAGCTCGTCGTAACGCAGGAACCGGTCGAACTCGTAGCTCACGCCGCCAGCCTGGCCCGCGGCGACGCCGGATCTAGACTCGGCCCGTGGGAGCGCCGATCGATGGGGACGCGGCCGTGCTCGCCGTGAGCGACCGGTGGTGGACGGACGTGTGGCGCGACGGCAACATCGACGTGCTCGACGAACTGCTCACCGACCCGTTCGTCCGCCACACGGCGACGGGCTCGGAGACGGTGTCGCGGCGGGCGTACAAGGCCCGACTGACCGAGTTCCAGCGCGCGCTCGCGCGTGCCGACACGCAGATCGACGACCGCGTCGTCGCCGGCGACCGTGTGTGGACGCGCGCAACGAGCAGGGGCGTCAATCGCGAGACGGGCGAGCTGGCCGTCGTCACCTGGCTGCTGATCCAGCGAATCGCCGACGGCTGCATCGCCGAGCACTGGCTGGCGACGATCGCCGGCACGGACTGGACGCGCTAAGGGCTTGCCGCAGGATTGCTTGCGCGCGTTTCGGCGAGTCGGGGGCGTTCGTCGCAAGGACGAGACCGCAGCAAGACCCAAGAGAGGCGGATCGTCTTGTGAGGATCGAGGACGCCGCGAGGGACGCCATCCGGCCGTCGAATTCGTCCAAGCAATCCTGCGGTGGGCCCTCATCGGTCGGTGGAGGCGCCGGGGGCCGCCGTCACGCCAGCTCGACAACGTGGTCGAGGCGGCTGCCGACGTGCCGACGCGCCGCTGCGAACACGGCGGCGACGAGGACGACAGCGACGCCCATCACGACGAGCACGATCTTCAGCGACCATGCGTCGGCGAGCAGACCGAAAGGCAGCGCGGCGAGGCCGAACCCGCTGAAGCCGAGCACGACGAGGCTCTGCAACCGCCCGTGATACTCGATGTCGGACAGCGACAGCAGCAGCGACTGCGTGGACGTCTGGAACACCAGCCCTGACGCACCGACGAGGGCAAGGGCGGCGAGGGCGACGGGATAGGCATCGGCCAGCCCGAGCGCGCCGAGCGCCACGCCGAAGGCGGCACCGGAGACGGCGATTACACGCCACGGCCGGGCGGCCATCCATCGCGACCGAGGAGAGAGCAGCCCGGCGACGACGGCACCAAGCCCGGCGACGCCCGACATCACGCCGTAGCCGCCGGCGCCGACGTCGAAGCGCTCGTCGGCCAGCGCCGGCAGGAACGTCAGGTAGGGGAAGCCGACGATCACCACTCCGACCGTCGTCAACGCGACGAGCGCGATCGCACTGCGGGCACGCACGTAGCGCAAACCGTCGGCCATCTCGGCGAGCGGTGATCGGTCGACGCGATGGCGGGGCGCGCCCGGGGGGAGCCCGACGAGCACGACGCCGGCGAGCAAGCTCGTGCCGGCAGCGGCCAGGAAGATGCCGCCCGTCCCGAACCAGCTGGCGCCGATGAGGACCCCGGCGAGCGCCGGACCGATGACGCGCATCGCCTCCTGCGCGGTCTGGCTCAAGACGACCGCCTCGGTGATCTGGTCGGCCGCTACGAGTTCGGTGATGAACGCGATGCGGGCCGGGAGGTAGAACGCGAACGCAGTCGCCTGCACGCCGCCGGCGACGAGCAGCTGCCAGTAGGCGACGACGTCGGCGACGACGGCGAGGCCGAGCAGCAGCGACGACAGCGACAAAGCTCCGACCGCGGCCAGCAACACCGTGCGCTTGGCGAAGCGGTCGGCGGCGACACCGCCCCACGGCGTGGCGACGAGGAGGGCAATGCCGAACACGAGCATCACGCCGCCGAGCCCGGCGTTCGTGCCGGTCAGCTCCCTGGCCAGCCAGCCCCGGGCCACGGCCTGCCCCATCACCCCGAGGATGACCGCCGCGGCGCTGACGAACAGCCGGCGATACCCATCGACCTGCAGCACCGAACTCACCGCCGCCAACGTACGCACGCCCACTCGCAATCCGTCGCTAGACGACGCCTCAGGACCTGGTTCCGGGCGTGACGAGTCTCGCGACGGGTCCGATCGTCGCGCCGGTGAATACGGGCGCGCACAGTGTCAGATCCGGCACTGTGCGCGCTCAGATCAGTGGTTGGCACGATGCGCGCCCAGTTCGCGCCGGCGCGACGGCCAGACCCGGCGCACTACTCGACGCCACTCGCTTCAAGAGCTCCGGAACCGACGCAACCCGCGCCAACGCGAACCCGTCGCACAGCCGAACGACAGAAACAGCCCGTGGACTACGTGACGTTCAACTCGGCGAGGTGGAAGACGGGGTAGCCGAGGCCGTCGGCACCTTTGCACGTGAGCGGCGTGGGCGACGGAACGACGGAGTGTCCGACGGCGACGTCCACGGCGCGACCATCGGTGAGATCGACGTGGACGCGGCCGGGACCGCTCGTCCTCATGACGGCGATGGCGTCGAGCGCATCGAGGCCGAGCTCGCTGCGCACGAAGTGCTCGGCCGCCTGCTCGACGAGCGTCAACGTCGAGCGCCCGCGCAGACGCGACAACTCGAGCCGGCCCTCGTCGTGGGCGGCGAGGATGCGCTCGGCGTCGGCCGGCGCACAGCGGCCGAAGTACAAGCTGTCCGGCAACATCACGACGTTGCCGGCGAAGCGATCGCCGCCGATGTGCGAGCACTCCCACACCGAGTCGCCCCAGCGCGTCGTGCGCAGGTGGCGCACGAGTGGGCGACCATGCGTGGCGCAACACGCGTCGTGGCGGCCGTTCGTGCACACCAGCACGTACCGGTCGGTGCCTTGCTCCCAGCCGTCGCCGGGTACGCCGGTGGCGGCCAACGACTCCGTGGCGGCGACGACGTGGTGGAGGTCGTCGATCATCCTGCGGCTGGCGACGCTCGGCCGTCCGGGCCGGCCGGCGTCGACGTGCACGAGTCGCCGACCCGGCGACGGATGGGCGTGGTGCTCGAGATCGCGACGGATGGCGATGACCCTGATCCCGCGCGCTTTCATCGCCGTCCGCCACACGCGTGGCGCATGTGGTCCGAGTTGACTGTCGGCCACGGCGTCACGACCCCACGAGCCGTGCACCTCGACCAGTAGCCAGGCGCGCACATGCGAGGCCGTGGCGAAGATCGCCTCGTCGCGTCGCGCCGACGCCACTGCGCACTCAAAGCGCTCCAGGGACGACCACCCCCTCGTCGGCCAGGCGGTCCAGCACGACCTGCCGCGACGGCGCATCGAGCTGACCGTCCCAGACGGCGGCGACGAACCCCCCGGGGGCGCGCAGCAGCGCAGCGAGGAGAGCGAAGGCCTCGGCCGGAAACTCCAGCCGGCGATCGCCGAGCCCGAGCACGGCTCGTGGCTCCATCTCGGGTGACGTCGTCGTCGTCGCCCACAGCAGCGGCCCGGGCGTGACGACGACGGGACGGGAGGCGTCGACGTGCGGCGCCCGAAGGGGTCGCAGGCGCGTCACCGGCTGGCGGCGCCACACCTCTCGAGCCATCCAGGCGCGTACCTGCGC
>JALZMG010000288.1 GCA_030858325.1 Actinomycetota bacterium
TTCGCCGCGCACGGGCTGGCCTGCGGCGTCCTGCGTGACGCCCGAGACCTGGCCGCGACGGCGTGGGCGCAGGCGCGTGGGGCCATCGTCGAAGTGTCCGACCGGGGCGTAGGCACCCTGCGCATCCCCAACGCCCCGTGGCACTTCAGCGACAACGACATCGGCCGCCACGACCCACCGCGGTATCGGGGCGAGGACAATCGAGCTGTGCTGAGCGAGCTGCTCGGCTACGACGACGCCACCCTGGACGGGCTGGAAGCCGACGGGGTGTTGACGTCGCGGCTGCCATCATCGCAGCGGTGACGCTGTCGTTCCCCGTCGCGCCGATGAAGGCGACGCTCGGTGTGATGCCCACGAGCGAGGAAGCCTGGGCGTACGAGGTCAAGTGGGACGGCTACCGCACGCTGGCTTTCGTCGACGACGGGCGGGTGCGATTGCAGAGCTCGAATCAGCTCGACGTCACGGCGAAGTACCCGGAGCTCGGTGCGCTGACCGGGGCGGTTGCCGCCCGCCGGGCTGTGCTCGACGGTGAGCTGGTCGTGCTCGACGATGACGGGCGGCCGCGCTTCGAGTTGATCCAGCGCCACGAGCGTCAGGCTGCGCTCTACGTGTTCGATGTGCTGTCGATCGACGACCACGACACGATCGGGCTCGTCTACGAGGACCGCCGGCGATTGCTCGGCGAGCTGCTGGAGGCCGGACCGAACTGGGCCGTCCCGGCGCATCGCATCGGCGACGGCAGGGCGTTGCTGGCGGCGACGGCGGCCGAGGGTCTGGAGGGCATCATGGTCAAGCGGCTCGGGACGACGTACCGGCCGGGCACGAGATCCAAGGAGTGGCGCAAGGTCAAGCATCGCCGCCGGGCGACGGTCACCATCGGCGGCTACACGGCCGGCACGGGCAACCGCTCATCGTCGTTCGGCGCGCTGCTCGTCGGGCGCTGGACCGACGGCCAGTTGCAGTTCGCCGGCGGCGTCGGCAGCGGCTTCACGCAACGCCTGCTCGACGACCTCCTCGTGCGCCTGCGCGCCCTGCGCACGGCCACATGCCCGTTCGCCACGCTGCCCCCGACGTCGTACCGCCGTGGCGCCACGTGGGTCGAGCCCGTGCTGTCGGCGACCGTGGAGATCACCGAGTTCACCAACGATGGCTACGTCCGCCAAGCGTCGTTCATCGAGCTGCAACAGTGAACTGGGCGCGCACAGTGCCGGATCTGACGGTCACTGTGTGCGCCCAGAAGGCCGGATGGCACGACGAGCACGCGCGACACTCACCGGCGTGGTCACGCGGGCTGACGCCGAGGCTTTGGACGGCGACGACCCCCTCGCGGCGTGCCGGGAGCGGTTCGTCACGCCGGACGGGCTCGTCTACCTCAACGGCAACTCGCTCGGCATGGCCCCGGTGGCGACGCTGCAACGACTCGCCGCCGTCGCCACGACCGAATGGGCCGAGGCGTTGAGCCGCTCGTGGGACCACTGGCTCGACCTGCCTGCGCGCGCAGGCGACCGGCTGGCACCGGTGCTCGGCGCGGCCCCCGGGACCGTCGTCGTCCACGACTCGACGACGGTGAACCTGTACCAGCTCGTCCATGCCGCGCTCGCCCTGCGGCCCGAGCGGCCGGTGATCGCCGTCGACAGTGGCGACTTCCCGACCGATCGTTACGTGGTCGCCGGTATCGCCCGCGCCACCGGGGCTCAGGTGCGCGCCGGCCTCGACGACCTCGACGGCGTCGGCGTCGTCGTGCGCTCACTCGTCGACTTCCGCACCGCCGCGCTGACCGACCTGGCCGGCGAGACGAACCGCGCTGCCGCCGCCGGAGCGCTCACCGTGTGGGACCTTTCCCACGCCGCCGGGGCGGTGGAGGTCGACCTGACCGCCGCCGGCGTGGCGTTCGCCGTCGGCTGCTCGTACAAGTATCTGAACGGCGGGCCCGGCGCTCCGGCGTGGTCATACGTCGCCCCGGACTACCAGGCCGAGCTGGACCAGCCGATCTGGGGCTGGTTCGCGCAGCGCGACCAGTTCGCAATGAGCGACCCGTACGATCCCCAGCCCGACATCCGCCGTGTGCTACTTGGCACATCGACGGTCCTCGCGCTCGCCGCCACCGACGTCAGCTTCGGCATCGTCGCCGACACCGGCATGGCCGCCATCGCCGCCAAGGGCCGGGCGCTGACGACGCTGGCGCTGGAACTCGTCGCCGAGCTCGGCATGGACTCCCCGACGCCCGTCGACGCCACCCGGCGTGGCGCCCACGTCGCCGTGCGCGTGAACGATGCTCCGAGCGTCTACGCCGAGTTGACGCGACGCGATGTGATCACGGACGCCCGCCGCCCCGATCTGATCCGCTTCGGCTGCTCGGCGCTGACGACACGATTCGTCGACGTGTGGGACGGCGTCCACGCGCTGGCCGCGGTCGTCGACGACGGGCCATGATGCACCCATGTCCGTCGTCAAGATCAATGCCATTGCCGTGCCAGAAGGTGGCGGCGCCGAGCTGGAGCGACGCTTTGCCGCGCGAGCCGGCAGCGTCGAGCAGTCGCCGGGGTTCGAGGAGTTCCAACTGCTGCGCCCCGTCGAGGGCGAGGAGCGCTACTTCGTGTACACCCGCTGGGACAGCGAGGAGTCCTTCCAGGCCTGGGTCGAGAGCCAGGCGTTCCAGCACGGCCACGCCCGCGCCGAATCGAGCGACGGCAAGCCCGTGTCCACCGCCGCCTCCCTCCTCGCCTTCGAGGTCGTCCAGCACGTCACCAAGCCCTGAACACGGGCGGCGGTAAGCTCGCGGCCCCGTGGCCCTGATCGTCCAGAAGTACGGCGGCACGTCCGTCGCCGACCCGGACCGCATGCGGGCCGTCGCCGAGAACGTGCAGATCACGAAGCGCCACGGCAACGACGTCGTGGTCGTCGTGTCGGCGATGGGCAAGGCCACGGACAACCTGATTGCGCTCGCCGGGCAGGTGTCGACGACGCGTCCCGGCCGCGAGATGGACATGCTCCTGACGACCGGCGAGCGGGTGTCGGCGGCCCTCCTGACGATGGCACTCGCCGACCTCGGCGTGGAAGCGGTCAGCTTCACGGGCAGCCAGGTCGGCATCATCACCGACACCGTGCACGGCAAGGCCAAGATCCTCGAGGTCAAAGGCGATCGCGTCCGCGCCGCGCTGGCCACCGGGAAGGTCTGCGTCGTCGCCGGGTTCCAGGGTGTCAGCACCGAGCGGGAGATCACGACGATGGGCCGCGGCGCGTCGGACCTGACGGCGTCGGCGCTGGCCAAGGCGCTCGATGCCGACGCCTGCGAGATCTTCACGGACGTGACCGGCGTGTTCACGGCCGACCCGCGCATCGTGCCGCGGGCACGCAAGCTGAGCCACGTGAACTTCGACGAGATGCTGGAGATGGCCGGCGCCGGCTCCAAGGTGCTGGCGCTGCGCTCGGTCGAGTTCGCCCGAACCCATGGCGTCCCCCTCCATGTGCGTTCGGCGTTCACGTGGGAACCGGGAACGTGGATCACCGACACACCAGCCAGCAACGACAAGGGTTCCAGCAACGAGGAGACAGCGATGGAAGACCCGGTCATCTCCGGCGTCGTCACCGACACCAGCGAGTCCAAGGTCACCGTGCTCGGCGTCCCCGACCGTCCCGGCATCTCGGCGACGCTGTTCGAGCCGCTCGCCGCGGCCAACGTCAACGTGGACATGATCGTGCAGAACACGTCGACGGCGGGCACCACCGACATCAGCTTCACGATGCCGTCGAGCGACATGGGCGTCGCCGAAGCCATCGTCAGCCGCGTCGCCGCCGAGATCGGCGCCGCCGGCGTGACCCACGACGGCAGCATCGCCAAGCTGTCCGTCGTCGGCGCCGGCATGAAATCGTCGCCCGGCATCGCCGCCAAGATGTTCCGCACGCTCGCCGACTGCGGCGTGAACATCGAGATGATCTCGACGTCGACGATCCGCATCTCCGTCGTCATCCCCGCGGCCGATCTGGAACGGGCGGCGCGGGCCTTGCACACCGCGTTCGGTCTCGACAGCGGCGCCGACTACGCCGGCCCGCTGCCGGAGCGACGCTGACCCCGATGCGGCGGCGCTCCCAGCTCATCCCGTGGAAGACCGCCGGGCGTCTGACCGAACGCCAGACGAGCGTCGACGAAGTGGTCCAGGCGACGGGCTGGGTGTTCAACAACGAGATCGGGCCGGCCCTGACGATGGCCGAGTTCGTCGCCTCCGGCGACAACGAGGTCCCGGTGTACCTGCGCACGTTCGGGCTCGAGCATCCTGACGATGCCACGCGCGCGCTCGTCGAGATCGGTGCCGGCATCGGCCGCATGACGTGCGCGTTCACGCGGCGCTACCAGACGGTGTACGCCTGCGACCTCGACGCCGGCTTCCTCGAACGCTGCCGCGAGGCCGTCGCCCGCTTCGGCAACGTCGATCGCCTGCGGACCGTTGAGGTCAGCGACGGTCGCACCCTGGACCTCCCCGACGACGCCGCCGACGTGGCCTTCAGCTACATCACCTTGCAGCACTGCGAACGCGAGGACGCGCTGGCGCTCGTGCGCGAGGCCTTGCGTGTCGTCCGTCCCGGCGGGCAGGTGGCCCTGAACCTCCGCTCGTGGTCGGGCAGCGACCCGTTCGTGCTGCCGATCGGTGCACTGGTGCGGCTCCTGTTCCGCTTCCCCGTCGTTGGCCCATGGCTGTCGCGCCGGCGCACGTCGACGCGGCTGGCGTGGCAGGCCAATCGCCTCGACCCGCACCAGGTCGTCGGTCCCAATGCAGCAGCGCTCGAGAACGTGGCCATCTGGCGCAACCCCAAGCGCGACACCGCGCTGTGGGGCGTCGAGACGGCGACACCCGCCTACTTCGAGG
>JALZMG010000315.1 GCA_030858325.1 Actinomycetota bacterium
GATCCCGCCAGGCCGTGCAGGTGGGCGGCGGCATCGTGGCTCACCCATGCCGCGCCGTCGAGCGCCAGCAGCCCGGCCTGCAGTCGCTGGCGCCACGATTGCGGGAAGTGGGCGACGGCCAGCACCCCAGGGCGCGCCGGCCGCAACCATCCGGCGGCGACCGCGCAGCGCTGCGCGCGCGCCGAGATGCCGAGCGCGCGCAGCTGCGCCGCTCCGATCGCCCCGTCCTGGGCGGCGGCGACGGCACACACAGAGGCGACGAGTTCGTTGCGCATGCCCCCCAGGGGGCACCGCCGGAGAGCTACAGGAAATCGAAGTGCGGCGGAGACCCCGGCCGCATCAGGAATGAGCGACCGACGGCGCGCAGAGGCCGTCGAGGTCGTGCACCTGGATGCGCTCGCGGTTGGCGTACGTGACCGCGTTGTCCGGGTCGGGCTTCAGGTTGAACGTGCGGAACGTCATCTCCGTCGTGTCGATCGTGAGGATGCGCCCGATCAGCGGGTCGCCGAGACCGAGCAGGACCTTGATCGTCTCCAGCGCCTGGATCGACCCGACGATGCCGGGCAGCACGCCAAGCACGCCGGCCTCGGCGCAACTCGGAGCCAGCTCGGCCGGCGGCGGCTCGGGCACCATGTCGCGGTACGTCGGGCCTTCGAGCGGATGGAACACGCTGACCATGCCCTCGAAGCGGAAGATCGAGCCGTGGACGACGGGGATGCCGAGCTTCACGCTGGCGTCGTTGAGCAGGTAGCGCGACGGGAAGTTGTCGGCGCCGTCGACGATCACGTCGTAGCCGTCGATGATCTCCATGATGTTGTCCGCCGACAGGCGCGTGTCGTACGTGACGACGTCGACGTCGGGGTTCAGCGAGACGAGTGTCTTCTTCGCCGAGTCGACCTTGCGGTCACCGACGCGGTCGAGGTTGTGGAGGATCTGGCGCTGCAGGTTGGACGCGTCGACCTCGTCCATGTCGACGATGCCGATCGTGCCGACACCGGCGGCGGCGAGGTACAGCGCAGCCGGCGACCCGAGGCCGCCGGCACCGAGCAGCAGCACCTTCGAGCCGAGCAGTTTGATCTGGCCCTCCGTGCCGACCTCCGGCAACAGCAGGTGGCGCATGTAGCGGTGCTTCTGGTCCGCCGTCAGCGTCAGCGGCTGCTTCCACGGCCGGCCCTCGTCCTTCCACCGGCCGAACCCGCCGTCCATCGACACGACGTCGGAGTAGCCGAGCTCCTGCAGCGTCCGCGCGGCGAACGCCGAGCGCACCCCGCCCGCGCAGTACACGACGACGGGCGCGTCCTTGTCGTGCAGGCGCCCCTCGACCTGGCCCTCGAGGTGCCCACGCGGGATGTGCACCGCGGCGGGCAGCGCACCCTGGTCGTACTCGTCGGGCTCGCGAACGTCGAGTACGAGGGCGCCGTCGGCGATGCGGTCGGCCGCACCGGCGGTGTCGACCTCGGTGATCTCCGCCTTCGCCGCCTTGAGCAGGTCTCGGAACGTGGCCATGGCGAAAGTCTACCGGTTCGGTCGGGATTCAATCCCGTCGACGATCGCCGGGAGCAGCTCGGAGATCTGGCCGCGCAGCACGGCGTCGGCGTGGCGGTCCATGTCGGTCGCGCTGGCGTTGACGATGACGACGCGGGCGCCGGCTGCGGCGGCCTCCGGCACGCAGTTGGCGGCGGGGTACACGCTGAGCGTCGAGCCGACGGCTAGCAGCACGTCGCACGACGCGCTGACGCGCAGCGCGCGGTCGATGACGTCGGGGACGAGCGACTGCCCGAACGAGATCGTGTCGCTCTTGAGGATGCCGCCGCAGACGAGGCACGGCGGATCCTCCTCGCCGTCGCGCACGCGTTGCAGGGTCTCGGCCATCGGCCGGCGGTCCTGGCACTCCCAGCAGCGGGAGAACCAGATCGTGCCGTGGACCTCCACGACGTGTGCGGAGTCGTTGCCGGCAACCTGGTGCAGGCCGTCGACGTTCTGCGTGACGACGGCCTGCAGGCGCCCGGCCCGCTCGATGTCGACGATGGCCAGGTGCCCGGCGTTCGGACGGGCGGCCCACGCCGGTGAGGCGAGGCGGGTCTGCCACGCCCGGCGGCGCACGTCGGCGTCGGCGAGGTAGTGCTGGATCGTCGCCGCCTTCTCCGCTGCGGGGTCCTTGGTCCAGACGCCGTTCGGACCGCGAAAGTCCGGGATACCCGAATCGGTCGAGATGCCGGCGCCGGTGAGCACGGTGACGCGCTCGGCGGTCGCCAGCCAGTCGCGCACGGCGGCGACGGTGTCGTGCTGGTCGGCCATCGCGCCATTCTCGCCGCCCGTTCGCCGTTCGCGATTTCCGTTCGGCGCGCGACGGCACCCCCATGGAGGCACCGACGTTCCCCCAACCTCGTGCCGCCACGTCGTGGAGGACCATGTGCCCGACCAGCCCGCCGCCCGATCGTCGATGCCGCCCCCGCCTGCGCCCTCATCGTCGCCGTCCCCACCCCCGCCGCCCGGCCTGCCGACCGTGGCCCGCATCTCGCCGTGGGTCGACCCCGTCGTCGACCGCTTCGGCCACGATCCTCGATCGAGTTACGTCGAGCAGTACTGGATCTCGGTCATCGGCCCGACGGCCACGTGGCTCGTGCGCCGACTCGCCAGCGGCTTCGACGCCCACCCCGACGGTTACGACCTCGACGTCGAGCACACCGCTCGCTCACTCGGCCTCAGCGTGTCGAAGGGCGCGGCCTCGCCGTTCGCCAGGGCGCTGCAGCGCTGCGTGATGTTCGGCGTCGCCGCCGCCCGCTCGGACGGGTGGGCGGTCCGCCGGCGGATCCCGCCGATCTCCCAGCGTCACCTCGTGCGCCTGCCCGCCGACCTGCAGGAGCGTCACCGCGAGTGGGCACGGACGACGACGACGATCACGCTCGACGCGCTGGCGCGGGCCCAAGCCCTGGCCGCCGTGATGCTCGACGCCGGCGACGACCCGGCCACCGTCGAAGGCCAACTGCTCGCCGTGGGTGTTCCGCCCACCGCCGCCGAGGAGGCCTGCCTGCTGGCCGCCCACCGCTGACGCCTGTGTCAGCGGTGGACGTCGACGACGAGGCGGCCGCGCACCTGGCCGGCCAGGAGGCGGTCGCAGGCGGGGATCGCCTCGGACAGGCCGATCTCCTCGGTCATCGCTGCCAGGCGTTCGGTGTCGAGGTCGGCAGCCAGGGCCTCCCATGCGGCGAGGCGTTGGTCCATCGGGTTCATCACGCTGTCGATGCCGACCAGCGTCACGCCGCGCAGGATGAACGGGGCCACCGACGACGGGAAGTCCATCCCGCCGGCGTTGCCGCAGGCGGCGACGACACCGTGGCGTGCCGTCGCCGCGCACACCGAAGCCAGTGTCTGGCTGCCGACGTTGTCGATGCCACCGGCCCAGCGCTCTTTCTCCAGCGGCTTGCCGGCGGTCGCCAGTTCGTCGCGCGAGATCGTCTCGGCGGCGCCGAGCGAGGACAGGTAGCCGGCCAGCTCCGGTCGCCCAGAGCTGGCGACGACGCGGAACCCACGGGTGGACAGCACGAGCAGAGCGATGCTGCCGACACCGCCTGCCGCGCCGGTGACCACCACGTCACCACGATCGGGCGTCAGGCCGTGACGTTCCAGCGCGTGGACGGCGAGCATCGCCGTGAACCCGGCCGTGCCGATGCTCATCGCCTCCCTGGTCGTCAAGCCGTCCGGGACGCGCACGACGTGGCCCGCCGGCACCCGTGCCCGCTCGGCGAGGCCACCGTTGGTGTGCTCACCGATGCCGAAGCCGGTGACGAGCACGGCGTCACCGGGCGCGAACGCCTCGTCGGAGCTGTGCTCGACAGTGCCGGCAAGGTCGATGCCGGGGATCAACGGCAGCGTGCGCAGCACCTTGGCCCTGCCCGTCACGGCTAGCGCGTCCTTGTAGTTCAGCGTCGACCACTCGACGCGGATGTCGACGAGGTCGTCGTCCGTCGTCGCGTCGAGCACGGACTCCTTCACGTCGCGCAGCTCGACGTGCTGCCGACCCTCATCACCCTTGTCGACCCAGATCGCTCTCATCGCGTCAGCCCGCATGCTTCGTGAACGTCGACGCCACCTCGGCCAGCAGGCGCGTGCCGAAGCCGGTGGCCCCCTTCGAGCGCCACGACTCGTCGGCGTCGACCTTCATCGGCCCGGCGATGTCGAGGTGCGCCCACGGCGT
>JALZMG010000319.1 GCA_030858325.1 Actinomycetota bacterium
CGAGTTCACCGTCTCCAGACCGTCGCGCGGGCGCGTCGGCGCCAGCGCCGTGCACACGACGGCGTTCGTCGCCACCGGCGACGTCGTCATCGTCGACGGGATGGCCTGCAGCTCCGTCGCGCGGACCGTGCTCGACGTGGCCGCCTTGGGTATCCCGACGGACCGCCTGTGCACGATCGTCGGCGACGCGCTGCGCACCGGCCGCACCGACGCCGGCACGCTGCGGGCCCGGCTGGCCACGCTGCGTGGTTCGGGACGGCGCGGTGTGCGCCCGCTCGAGCGCGTGCTCACCGAGCTCGCCGTGGTCGCTGCTCAGGACGGGTCAGGCGCGGCCAGCTCGGCAGCCAACTCGTCGCGTTCCTGCAACGCCACCCCGGCGAGGACGGCCAGGATGCCCGCGACGTCCAGCGCGCTCGGGGCCTGATCGAGGACGATCCACCCCATCGCCACGGCCGTCACGGGCAGCAGCGCCAGCAGCACGGAAAACCGGCGCACCGGGATGCGCCGCAGCACGTGCTGGTCGATGCCGTAGCCGATGGCGTTGGAGAACACGCCGACGACGAGGCAGGCGAACAGCAGGCGCGGTGACGTCCAGACCGGTCCGCTCCCGGGTGCGCCGACCGGTGTCAGCACCAGGGCACCGATGCCGAGTCCGATGCCGAGCCCGGCAACGCCGCGTCCGAGGTGGGCGACGCGTGATCCGACGACGATGTACGCCGCCCAGCACGTCGACGCGATCAGGAGGAACACGAGGCCGGCGGTGTTCCCGCCGAGCTCGACGCCCCCGAGGACGCTGACGCCGACGGCGGCGAGCGCCAGCGCCCCCGCGTTACGGCGGCTGCGTGTCATCACCGCCGCCACCGTGATCGGACCGATGAACTCGATGGCCACGCTCTTGCCGAGGTCGGTGCGGTCGAT
This sequence comes from Actinomycetota bacterium, assembly GCA_030858325.1. Lineage (GTDB taxonomy): Bacteria > Actinomycetota > Acidimicrobiia > Acidimicrobiales > Ilumatobacteraceae > JALZMG01. The sequence continues at coordinate 919 of JALZMG010000319.1, forward strand.
GGCGAGGTAGAAGAACAGGTTCATCACCGCCGTGGCGATGCCGAACAGGGCGGCCGCGCCGAGCTGGCGTCGCGTCCAGCCACGCAGGCCATGGCGGGCGACGACGAGCACGGTGGTGGCCGCGCCGACGACGCGCAGCCAGGCGACGGTCCGTGGGGCGACCTCGTCGAACAGCAGCACGGCGATCGTCGCCCCGACGTACTGGGCGACCGCCGAGAGGACGAACAGCGCCTCCGGTGAGGTCGTGTCGAGGTAACGGGCGACCGCCGCGCGCTCGCCGGGCCGCGCGGGTCGAGTCAGTCGAACAGCTCGGGGTCGATGCGGCAGATCTCCTGCCACAGCGGCTGGAAGCTGAACCAGCCGGCCAACGGGAACCCGGTCTGCTGGGCCGTGTACTGCGCGTACTCGTGGCGGATCGGCTGCGGATCGCCGGCCGCCATCGCCATCAGCTGGGCCTGGCACGAGCGCTCCATCGACACGAACCAGAACACCGCCTCGTCGACGGTCTCGCCGACGGTGAACAGCCCGTGGTTGCGATGGATCGCCGCTTTGCCGTCCGGGAACTCGGCGGCCAGCTCGCGGCCGGCCTCGACCTCGAACACGACGGCACCACCCTGGGTGGCGATGACGCGGTGGTCCTCGTAGAAGATGCAGGCGTCCTGGGTCAGCGGGGCGAGGGGGATACCGAGCGAGGCAAACGACTTGCCGTACGGCGAGTGCGAATGGGCGGCGGCCACGACGTCGGGCCGGGCGTGGTGGATGGCGGCGTGGATGACGAACGCGGCGCGGTTGACGGGCTGGGTGCCGTAGACGACCTCGCCGGAGTGGTTGACGAGGATCAGGTCGCTGACGGTCATGTGGCGGAAGCTGAGCCCGAACGGGTTGACCCAGAAGTGGTCGGGCAACTCGGGGTCACGCACCGTGATGTGGCCGGCCACGCCCTCGCCGAAGCCGAAGCGCCCGAAGATGCGCAGCGCGCCGGCCAGCTTCTGCTTGCGGTGCACGCGCTCCTCCTCGACCGTGGCGAACGTCGGCGGGCCGGACAGCGACACGTCCTTCGGCGTCAGCGGTACCCCGTCGATGCTCGGCGTCCCGGCCGGCACGTCTCCGTCCGCCGTCGTCACCGGACGGGGGTTGACGAGTTGGTCGGCCAGCAGCGGCTGCGTCGCGGTCATGCGCCGAGGCTACTTCCCGCCCCGCGCGGCGACGAGGGCGATCTCCAGGCGCCACTCGGGGCGCGCCAGCGCCGGCACGGTGACGAGCGTGGAGGCAGCGAGGTGGTCGCCGATGAACCTGTCGCGAGCGGCCATCACCGGGCCGAGCGGCTCGCCGGCGACGACGTAGGTCGTGATCGACACAATGTCGCTCGCCGCCATGCCGGCGTCGGCGAGGATGGCGCCGAGGTTGGCCCAGACCGCGTCCGCCTGGGCGGCGAGGTCGTCGGGCACCGAGCCGTCCGGCGCAACGGGGACCGCGCCCGACGTGTGCAACCAGCGCGCCGGTGACGCGCTGAGCACGGCGTGCGCGTATCTGGCTGCTGGCGGGGCGATGGTGGCCGGAACGATCGTGCGGTTCACGCGCCGAGCCTGACACGGCGCGATGAGCGATGAGCGCGGATACCGCGCTCATCGCTCATCGCTCATCGCCGGTGTTCGATCGGCGCGTACGCTGGCGTGATGGCTGATCCCGTCGTGCGGCACACGGACTCGGGGATCGAGGTCAAGGCGCTGTACACCGCCGACGACCTCGAGGGCTGGGACGCCGACGCGCAGATCGGCACGCCCGGTCGGCCGCCGTACACCCGCGGTGTCTACCCGTCGATGTATCGCGGGCGGCTCTGGACGATGCGCCAGTACGCCGGGTTCGGTTCGGCGGCGGAGACGAACCAGCGCTTCAAGTTCCTGCTGCACGCCGGCCAGACCGGCCTGTCGTGTGCGTTCGACCTGCCGACGCAGATGGGTTACGACTCCGACCACCCCCGCGCCGAGGGCGAGGTCGGCAAGGTCGGCGTGGCCATCGACTCGATCGCCGACATGCGCCTGCTGCTGGCCGACATCCCGCTCGACCAGGTGACGACGTCGATGACGATCAACTCGACGGCGTCGATCCTGCTGCTGCTCTACGAACTGGTCGCCGAGGAGCACGGCGTGCCGGCCACGGCGATCTCCGGCACGATCCAGAACGACCTGCTCAAGGAGTACATCGCCCGCGGCACGTACGTCTACCCGCCGCGCCCGTCGATGCGCATCATCACCGACATTTTCGAGTACTGCGCGGCGAACGTGCCGAAGTGGAACACGATCTCGATCTCCGGCTACCACATCCGCGAGGCCGGATCGACGGCCGTGCAGGAGATCGCGTTCACGCTGGCCAACGCCATCGCCTACGTCCAGGCGGCGATCGACGCCGGCCTCGATGTCGACGATTTCGCACCGCGCCTGTCGTTCTTCTGGAACGGCCACAACAACTTCTTCGAAGAGGTCGCCAAGTTCCGCGCCGCCCGCCGCATGTGGCACCGCCTGATGACGGAACGCTTCGGCGCCCAACGCGAGTCGAGCAAGCTGCTGCGCTTCCACACCCAGACCGGTGGGTCGACGCTGACCGCGCAGCAGCCGATGAACAACGTCGTGCGCGTCGCCGTGCAGGCGCTGGCGGCTGTGCTCGGGGGGACGCAGAGTCTGCACACGAACGGCTTCGACGAGGCGATCAGCCTGCCGACGGAGGAGGCCGCCCGCTTGGCCCTGCGCACGCAGCAGGTCATCGGCTACGAGTCAGGCGTCGCCGACACGCCCGATCCGCTCGCCGGGTCGTTCTTCGTCGAGTCGCTGACCGACGAGGTCGAGGCGCGCGCGTGGCGGTACATCGAGCGGATCGACGAGATGGGCGGCGCCGTCGCCGCCATCGAGGCCGGGTTCCAGATGGACGAGATCGACCAGGCGGCGTACGAGTACACGAAGTCGATCGACGACCAGGAGCGGGTCATCGTCGGGCTCAACCGCTTCGCGCTCGACGAGGAGGCCGAGCCCGCGCCGTTTCCGATGGATCCGGCACTGGAAACGGGCCAGGTGGCGCGGTTGGCCGCGTTCAAGGCCGACCGCGACCCGAGCGCGATCGAGGCCAAGCTGGACGACGTCCGCGCCGCTGCGCGCGGGTCGCAGAACGTGCTGTATCCGATGAAGGACGCACTGCGCGCCAAGGCCACGCTGGGCGAGGTCAGCGACGCGCTGCGCGACGTGTTCGGCACCCACACGCCCTGACGAGGGCGGGCCGGCGGCGGGCAGTCACTCGGCCGAGACGGCAGTCGGCCACTTGCGGCGTACAGCGAGCGTCCAGATCGCCCCGCCGAGTGTCATCGCTGCGCCGAGCAGCACGATCCACAGTCCCACCTTGAGCTCGACTCCGAACGGGTTGTCCGAGGCATCGGCAACATCCACCAGGGCGGCGAGCACGGCGAAGCTGGCGAAGATGACGGCGAGGATGGCGATCGGCAGCACCCGCTTGGCCGCCAGGGTCGTGATGCCGAACCCGGCCAGCACCACCGCCAGGAAGATGTAACCGCCGGCGTCCGACGAGTCGCCGTTCTGATCCTGGAGGTCCCAGCCGTTGACTGTCTCGCCGGCGAAGCCGATCCACGGCAGGAACGTGGCGATGGCCATGACGATCGAACCGGCGATGAGCAGGATGCCGGCGATGGGTGTGGCCGGGCGGGGCGGCTTGGCCGGCGCCCAGTTGCCGCCACTCGCGTAGGCGCCGGGCTGGGCCGGCGGACCGGGGTAGCCG
>JALZMG010000327.1 GCA_030858325.1 Actinomycetota bacterium
CGTCCAGGAAGCGGCGATCACCGCCGGCCTGCCGCTCCTCGCCAACGTCACGACGTTCGTCGGCATGGCCGTCGTGCTGCTCGTGCTCGACCCCCTGCTCGGTGTCGTCGTCCTGGCTGCCGTGCCGCTGTTCCTGTTGTCCACCAACCGCTCGTCGTCGCGCATCACCGACGCGTCGCGCACCCAGCGCAAGCGCGAGGGCGAGCTGGCCGGCGACGCCGGCGAGGCTTTCGCCGCGGTGCGCATGGTCCAGGCCTACGGGCTGGAAGGCCGGCTCGGCCACCGCTTCCACCGCGCCAACGACAAAGGACTCCTGGAGGGTGTGCGGGCGAGGCGCTTGGCGGCCGGGCTGGAGCGGCGCACGGATGTCGTCATCGGGGCGGCCACGGCCCTCGTCGTGCTGCTCGGCGCACAGCGTGTCGTCGGCGGGCAGCTGAGCACGGGCGAGCTCGTCGTCTTCCTCTCCTACTTCAAGTCGGCGTTCAAGCCCATGCGTGATCTGGCCAAGCACAGCGGGCGCATCGCCCGCGCCGCCGCCTCCGGCGAGCGTGTTGCCGACGCGTTCGACCAGAGCGCCGGCCCGCCCGACCGCAGCTGGGCGCGCCCGTTGCGCCGGGCGACGGGGATGATCGAACTGCAGGACGTGACGGCCGGGCACACGCCGGAGGCACCCGTGCTCCACGGTGTCAACCTCACGATCCGGCCAGGTCAGCGCGTCGCCGTCGTCGGCCCGAGCGGCGCCGGGAAGTCGACGTTGCTGCACCTCCTGCTGCGCCTCGTCGAGCCGACATCGGGAACGCTGCGCCTGGACGGCCACGACGTGCTGGACCTGACGCGGGCCAGCGTGCGCGCCAACCTCGGCGTCGTCATGCAAGAGACCGTGCTCCTGGCGGGCACGGTCGCCGACAACATCCGCCTCGGCCGTGCCGACGCAACGGACGCCGAGGTAGAGGCTGCCGCCCGCGCCGCCGACGCCCACGACTTCATCGTGGTGATGGCGAACGGCTACGACACCATGGTCAGCGAGCGTGGCTCGACGTTGTCCGGTGGCCAGCGCCAGCGCATCGCCGTCGCCAGGGCGTTGTTGCGCGACCCGGCGATCGTGCTGCTCGACGAGCCGACCACCGGCCTGGACGCGACGAGCGCGGTCGCCGTGCTCGGCGGGCTGCGAAGACTGACGGCAGGGCGCACCACGCTGCTCGTGACCCACGACCGGGCGCTGCTCGCCGAGGTCGACCGTGTCGTCGAGGTGGACGGGGGCCGGCTGTCCGAGCGCACCGGCCTGGGGAGAGCGTCGTGATGACGGCGGAGACAACGCGTGCCGCCGCCGATGCCGAACTCGATTCGGCCGTTGTCGCCGCGCATCGGGACCTGGCCGGGCTGGCGGTGCTGCTGGACGACGAGGCGCTGGCGGAGTTCATCGGCGCGCCCGGCGCGCGCGGGGATCGCCTGCGCCTCAAGCCGGCGTCATCGGCGCGCCTCTCCGTCGTCGACGCCGCGGGGCGCTGGAGCATCGTCCACGCGTTCGCGCCTGCGGCGTGGGCGAAGGCGGTCAAAGACATCGCCAACGTCGGGCCCGCCGGCCGCTCGTCGGTCGTCATCGACGAAAGGCGCCGACTGGTCGCCACGCCCGCCACGGACGACCGTCGCCTGGTTTCCCTCGACGCGTGGCGACCCGACTCGCAGAAGTGGCCGCGACGGGCGGCCTTCGAGGGGCTGCGGCCCCTCGGGATCAGAGGCAGTCGGAGTGGCCGCCGGGCGCTGCGCGTCCGCACCCTCGCGCACAACCCTTCGCGGCGGTGGGTGGGCGTCGTGCTCTCTGCCGGTGAGCCCGTGGCCGTGGTCAAGGTGTTCGCCAGGTCGACCGACGCCCGGCGTGCCCCCTCCATGGCGGCGGCCATCGGCGCCGGCGGCGTCGTTCCACGCCACGCCACCGCGCCGGCACTCAGGAACACGCACGTGATGTCGTGGGTCGACGGCCGCCACGCCGACCCGACAGGCGACGCCGGCATCG
>JALZMG010000298.1 GCA_030858325.1 Actinomycetota bacterium
CGAGGCACACCGCGCCGACGAGGCCGGCCACGCCGATGCCGGCCGTGAAGAACTCGAAGATGAGGAGGGCCATGCCGATCAGCAGCAGGAGGTACGTCACGGCCGGGCTGGCGACGGTGTGGAACAGCTGATCGACGAGCGAGAGCTTGGAGAAGCGCACCGTGCTCGTCGTGTCTCGACGCACGTTGCCGTCGTCGAGCACGCGCTCCTCCGTCGTGCGCAAGGTGACGCCGCCCTTCTCGTAGCCGTCGAGTGCGTTGACCATGCTCGTGATCGTCGGGATGCCCTGGTCGGAGATGCGCTGGCGGAACACGCCGAGCTCGCGCGCCTCGCTGAGTCCGACCGAACCCCGCCGCAGCGCCGATTCGGCTGCGCCGAAATCGACCTCCACGCCGGGAGGTGAGAGCGGGAAGCCCGTCTGGCCGACCCGCGCGCCGGTGGCCATGCCCGTCACGTCGGCAACGGCGAGCAGCTGCGCCGGCGTGCCATACAGCCGGGCTCCGGACGGGCCGACCCACACGGCGACAGCGATCGGTGCGGCAGCGACGTCGGCGAGCAACTGTTCCATCACGTCGCGCTCGACCACGGCGCCACGCGAGTTGACCTGCAGGATCAGCGCCTGGGCGCCGGTCGTGTCGGCCCGCGCGATGGCTTCGCCGATCGAGGCGACGACGATGTCGTCGAAGAACCCGCTGACCTGCAGCACGTCCACCGGTGGTGTCAGCTCGGCGTCGTCGCCGTCCTGGGCCTCGGCCGCAGGGACGCTGAGCGCGCCGAGGAAGGCGGTCGACGCGGCGGCCACGAGCAGGCCGATCGCTAGTCTGCGCAAAAGTGCCTCCGGAGTCGATCGATCCAGTGCCGCTGCTGTCCGCGTCACGGGTCACCGTGGTGGCGGGCAAGGGGGGAGTCGGCAAGAGCACGGTAACTGCGGTTCTGGCCAGAGCGGCGGCCGCCGCCGGGCTGCGCGTGCTGGTCGTCGAGCTGGATGGCAAGCCGGTCCTGGCCGAGCTGGTCGGCGACCTCCCGTGCACCGCCATCTCGGCGCCGGCGGCGCTGGAGGAGTACCTGCGCCAACACGGGTTCGGACGCATCGCCAAGCGGCTGGCGGCGTCCGGCGTGATCGACGTCGTCGGCACGGCTGCTCCGGGCATCGACGACATCGTCGTGCTCGGCAAGATCAAGCAGCTCGAACGCAGCGGTGACTGGGACGTCATCGTCGTCGACGGTCCGGCCGCCGGTCACGCCGTGACGTTCCTGACGTCGGCGATCGGGTTGCAGGACGCCGTGCGCGGCGGCCCCGTGCGGACGCAGGCCGACGACGTCGTCGAGCTGCTGCGCGACCACGAACGGTGCCAGGTCGTGCTCGTCACGCTGCCCGAGACGACGCCCGTCAACGAGGTGGTCGAGACGGCATACGCGCTGGAGGACCGCGTTGGTGTGCGCCTCGGCCCCGTCGTCGTCAACGCGCTCGACCGGGCCGGCGTCGACGTCCCCGACCCGGCCACCGTCGATCTCGACGGCCTCGCCGACGGTGCCGTGCTGCGTCACGCCGCGGAGTTCAGGCGGACGCGCCTGGCGCTGCAGGCGGCCGAGATCGAGCGGTTGCGGGGCGAGCTGGCGCTGACCCAGTGGCACCTGCCGTTGCTGCCCGTCGCCGGCATGACGGCCGGGCACGTCGAGGTGCTGGCGGGATCGATCACCGCGGGGCGAGAGAAGTGATGGCGAGCGGGCTCGCCGCCGACGCGCTGTTCGCCGATGCCGACGTGCTCGTGTGCTGCGGGTCCGGCGGTGTCGGCAAGACGACCACGGCGGCGGTCATCGGGCTGGAGGCGGCGCGGCGCGGCCGGCGCGTCGTCGTCGTCACGATCGATCCGGCCAAGCGTCTCGCCGACGCACTGGGGCTGGCCGACGGGCTGGGACCTGAGCCGCAGCCCATCGTCCTCCACGGCGCCGACGGCGATGTGGCCGGCGAGCTGTGGGCGATGATGCTGGACACGGCGGCTGCATTCGACGCCGTCGTCACGCGTAACGCCGGCGATGCCGGGCAGGCCGAGCGCATCCTGGCCAACCCGTTCTACCGCAACATGGCCGGCGCGCTGAGCGGGACGCAGGAGTACATGGCGGCCGAGACGCTGTACCTGTTGCACGACGACGAGCGCTTCGACCTGGTCGTCGTGGACACGCCGCCGAGCCGCCGCGCACTGGACTTCCTCGAGGCGCCGGGCGTGCTGGCCCGCTTCCTCGACCACCGCTTGTTCAAGCTGCTGATGCTGCCGACGCGCAAGGGGATGCGCGTGATGAACGCGGCGACGCAGCCGGTGCTGCGGGCGATCGGCAAGGTCGTCGGCTCGGACGTGCTGGCCGATGCCGTCGCCTTCTTCCAGGCCTTCGCCGGCATGGAGGCGGGGTTTCGCGAGCGGGCCGAGGTCGTCATCGACCTGCTGCGCTCCGACGCCACCCGCTACGTCGTCGTCGCCTCCCCCCATCGCGAGACGGTCGCCGAAGCCGCGTGGTTCGCCGCCAAGCTCGGCGAGCAGGGCATCCCGAGGGTCACCGGCGTCGTCAACCGTGTCCATCCGCCGTTTGCGTCCGGCGTCGCCGCCGCCGGTGTGGCGGCGGCCGCAACGGCCGCGGAGCGCGCCGATGATCCGGCGGTGGCCGCCCTGTGGCGCAACGTCGCCGAGCTGCGCGCGTTCGCCGCCGCCGAGCAGGCCGAGCTGGCGCCGTTCACCGAGGCTTTGGCCGGCGCTCCGATCGGTCACGTCCCTCTGCTCGCCGGCGACGTGCACGACCTCGCCACCCTGTCGGAGATCCGCCACCACCTCTTCTCCCCCTGACCCCCAATTTCCGGATTCTCACGAGGTTTCGTGCGCAGAAGTGGCGCCAATCTCCACCAGGAATCGTTCGGCGGCGGGCCACGGCCGGCGAGCGGTACATTTCCAGCCCGTGCACGTGCTGCTCGCCACCGACGCCTCGTGGCTCGTCGACGACGTCGTCGCCGCGCTCGGCGGGCCGGACACGTCGTTCACCGTCTGCTCGGACGGCCGCGCCGTGTCGAAGGTCGTCACGGCCAGGTCAGAGCGTGACGAGCCGATCGACCTCGGCATCTTCGATCTGCAGATCGGCTCGATGGGCGGGATGGCTGTGACCATGGCGCTGCGCCTCGACGCGAGCGCCGGAGCCGCACCGGAGATCCCCGTGTTGATGCTGCTCGACCGCGTTGCCGACGTCCACCTGGCCCGCCGCAGTGGCGCCGAGGGCTGGTTGGTCAAGCCGCTCGACCCGCTCCGCCTGCGCCGTGCCGCCAAGGCCGTGCTCGGCGGCGGCACCTATACCGAGGGCCTCACCGGTGCGCCGGCGTTCACTGCGCCTGCCCGCCACGGCGACCCGGGCGAGGAGACGCTCGGCGCCGAACCGGCACCACCCGAAGCGGCAACGGCCGGGTAGGCTCGCCACCTGCTACGGGGTGTAGCGCAGCTTGGTTAGCGCGCCACGTTCGGGACGTGGAGGCCGGAGGTTCAAATCCTCTCACCCCGACT
>JALZMG010000341.1 GCA_030858325.1 Actinomycetota bacterium
TCGCCGTGCCGGTCGCTGCGGCGCGTCCTCGGCCGCGCTGACGCCACGTCAGTCGCCGAGGGTCGCCAGCTCCGCCGTGAGGTTGGCTCGCGCCCTGGCGGCCCAACGACCCCGTGCCGCGTCCGTGGCATAGAGGGGATCGGCGGCGAGCAGCCGTTCGAGTACGCGCGTCCGGCCGTGCCGCCACTCGGCGGTGTCCAGGTGCCCGTACTCGGCGCGTATGCCGGCCACGTAGGCCTGGTACGCGTTCGGTTCGGCGCCGAGGACGGCCAGGTCGGCGTCGAGCAGGACGGCAGTCTCGGCGTCGGCCGGCGCCTCGTGCGTGGCGGTCGCGTGGATCATCGCCGCCACGGCGGCGGCTCGGGTGCGGCCCCAGCCCAGCTCGGTCAGCACGCGTACGGCGAGCACTGCGCTGCGCGCCTCGTTGTCGGAGGCGCGCGGCTCGTACAAGGCGTCGTGGAAGAAGGCGGCGGCGACGACTGCACCGAGATCTCCGACCGGGCGCTCGGCAGTGAGCTCGAGCACGTGCCGGACGACCCACGTGACGTGACGCACGCCGTGATACCTGCGGTGCGGCTGGCGGTGCCTGGCGACGACGTCGTCGAGCGCAGCCAGCTCGGCCGGCCCGTCGCCGATGTGTCGACCCCACGCCATCCGCAACTCGGCCGCATCAGCCATTGCCGGTCATCCTCGCGCCGCAACCGCCCCCGGAGGTGCTCGCGGGCGAGGATCGTCTGCCAGGCTGCGGCCGTGGCCGTGCTCGTCGACGAACCCCGGTGGTGGTGGCGTGGACGGAGGTGGTGTCACCTCGTCAGTGACGACTCCCTCGACGAACTGCACGAGTTCGCCCGACGACTGGGCATCCCGCGCCGCGCGTTCCAGGGCGATCACTACGACGTGCCAGAAGAGCACCGCCCCGAGGTGGTGTCGGCCGGCGCACAGGAGGTGGAAAGTCGCGAGCTGGTGCGCCGGCTGCGCGCCGCCGGGTTGCGGTTGAGCCCTGCGGCGCGCCGTGCCCGAGCCGGCACCTGAGCGGACACGGGTCGCGCTCATCCGGTCCACCGTTGCGGCTCGGCGAGCAGATCGCGAGGGCACCACACGGTGACCGGTCCGCCCTCGTGGCGACCGATGACGAACCACTCGAGCAGGTCGACGCCGACGAGGTCGGCGATCTCGCCGACCTTCGTCCACCGGTCCGCGTCGTCGGGCAGGAGGGCGGCGCAGGGGCGGACGGTGGCCACCACGAGCGCGCCTGGTTCGCCGCTGGCGGCGACGGATTCGGCCAGTCGCTCGACGACGGCGACCACAGCGTCCGGCTCGACAGTGCCGTCGACGACGACGATGGAGCGGCCACGCCGATCGCCGTCGAGGATCAGGGCGACGGTCTCGGCGACCAGTGGCTGGGCCATTGCCAGGCGCACGACGGCCAGGGCCGGTTCGGCGGCGTCGATCACGTCGACGCCGGCGCGTGGGACGCGATGCGCCCCGCAGAATTGTGTCACGGTTCCTCCCGTCCGCCGGGTATGGCGGTGCGAGCCTGATGGAGGGGGAAGCCGGTCCGCTTGACGTTACGCGAGGGGTGTCACGGCGCGCTGCGGCGTCGCCGCCTCGACCGGTCGAGGGAGGCGGACGAGGCTCACGGCGAGGCCGGCCGACCCGGCGACGACCAACACGCCCGTGGCCACGCTGGTCCAGTTGGCGATCATGCCGACGAGCGGCGAGGCGAGCAGGAACCCCAGCCGCGCGCCGGACGAGAACGACGCCATCCCGCTGTGCGAGCCGTGCGTCAACTCGCTGGCGGCGAGAAAGACGAGCGGGAACAGCGACGACAGCCCGAGGCCGGTGACGAACAGCCCGCAGCCGGCGACGAGCGGCGTCGGCACCGTTGCCGCCACGACGACGCCGATCGCCGCAGTCGCCGCGCCCATCCGGCGCGTACGTTCGACGCCGCAGCGGTCGGCGACGTGGTCGCCGCCGAGTCGCCCGACCAGCATCCCGCCCGCCGTGGCCACGAAACCCAGTGCCGCCGCCCCCTCGCTGAGCCCGAAGCGGTCGAGCATCAGCAGCGCCGCCCAGTCGTTCGGTGGCAGTTCGGCGAGCGCCACCCCCATCCCGACGACGAACAGCAGGGCCAGGGTCTTTCGCTCCGTCCGCCCGGTCCGCTTCACGTCGTCACGGCTGTCGTGGCGCGTCGGGTCGGTCGGCAGCAGCCAGCGCCCCATGACCACCGTGGTCGCCGCCAGGACGACGGCCGTCGCCAGCAGCTGCATCCGCAGCGAGACGCCGGCCGCCGCCGCCCGGCTGGCGACGAGCCCGCCGCTGACGGCGCCGAGCGACCACAGCGCATGGAACCGGGACAGGATCGAGCGACCCGTCGAGCGTTGCAGGACGACCGCCTGCGAGTTCATCGCTACGTCCGTCAAGCCGTCGAGCGCGCCGAGCAGGACGAGGACGGCGAACACGGCGGCTGCCGCGGGCGCGACGGAGAGCAGGGGCAGCGCCAAGGACAGCGCCACTGACGTGGCGACGGTGACCGCGCGACTGCCGCGCCGATCGACGAGCCAGCCGCTCCACGCGCTGGCCGCCAGACCGCCGACACCGCTGCCGACGAGCGTCACGCCGAGCGCGGCGTCGGAGATGCCGAGTCGCTCCTGCAGCTCGGGCAGGCGCGGCAGCCACGACGAGAACGTTGCACCGTTGACGAAGAACACTGCGGCGATGGCATTCCTGGCGGCGATGGAGCGCCCGCCGTCGTACGTAAGGTTCGTCGCCATGGCCGACGTGACGATCTACCACAACCCCCGTTGCAGCAAATCGCGAGCGGCCTTGGAGGTCATCGGTGACCTCGGTGTCGACGTCGACGTGGTCCGCTCTCTCGACGATCCGCCGGACGCGGCCACCCTGGCGGCGATCGTGGCCACGCTGGAGGGCCCGCCCTCGGCGCTGGTGCGTCGCGACGACTGGTCGGCGCTCGGGATCACGGCCGAGGATGTCGACACGCCCGAGGGTGTCGTCGCCGTGCTCGACCGACACCCGCAGTTGCTGGAGCGGCCGCTCCTCGTGACGACGGACCGGGCGGTCATCGGCCGCCGGACCGAGCGCGTCCGTGACCTGCTCGGCAGCGAGGCGCGCGCGTCAGTCGACGGGCGGGCGGCGCAGCCGCTTCGTCTCGCCCCGGCGCCTCTTGTCGTCCATCCGCCGCCGCTGTGACCCGCGCGTCGGTGCCGTCGGTCGGCGTGGCGGAGGCGGCGGAGCGATGGCATCGGCAACCAGCTCCGCCAAACGTTGGCGAGCAGCCTCGCGATTGCGCAGCTGGGATCGCCGCTCCGACGCAGTGACCGTCAGCACGCCGTCGACGAGCGCCGCGCCGAGGCGTCGCCGGGCACGCGCCCGCTGGGCCTCCCCGATGGCCGAGGACGTCGTCAGGTCCCAGCTCAGCTGGACCCGCGTGTCGGTCGTGTTGACGTGCTGTCCGCCGGCGCCGGAGGACCGCGAGAAGCGCCACTGCAACTCGTGCTCGGGGATCGTCACACGAGGAGTGACGCGGAGGCCGTCCACCGCGCCATGATGCCCGCTGGACTGCTCAGGCGGGCACGAAGGCGGGCACAAACTCGAGCAGCCCATTGTCCTCGGTCGTGATCCCCGAGGTCGACGGGTTGTCGATCTCGTAGTCGGCGAACACGACCGGGATCGTGCCGAGCACGCCGATGCGGCCGGCGCTGGCCTCGGCCGTCACGTGATCGTCACCGATCTCGTCACGCCGTGCAGCGTCAGGTCACCCGTCGCGCTCGCCGTGACCGGCTGGGCGGTGGCCGGTACGGCACCGAACTTGATCGGCGCCGTCAGCGTGAATGTCGCCCCCGGGAACTGCTCGACGTCCATGATCCGGCCGCGGAACTGGATGTCACGACGGTTCTCGTCGCTCGACCGAGGCGACGTCGACGCTGAACGCACCGGACTCCACGATCGTGCCGGCGATGACGATCTCGCCGGTGGTCTCGTTGCTACGCCCCGCGGCTTCAACCACACGTTCATGCGTACCCATGGTTGCGCCCGGTGCACGACGCGGGCGATCGGCAGGCAGGAGTCAGGTGAGAGTTCGCCGCCTATGGCTCGATGACGACCCAGCCACGGCGCTGCAGTTCGCCGGCCAGGCGTTCCGCCGGGATGCGCCGCAGTGCCTGCTCGGCGGTGGACAGGCGCTCCGACTGCTCCGCCGGCGGGCCAGCTCGGGTCTCGGCGACCTCATCGTCGCCGTCGGCGGCAGCCTGCAGTTGCTCGATGAGCGCGGCCGCCTCGTCACGCGTGAACTTGCCGCCGGCTTGGCGCTGCGTGAACCCCATCGGCCCACGGGCGTCGCGGAAATCGCTGTGCCCGGCGTCCTGCAACAGCGCCAGCAGTTCGCGGACCTGTTGCGAGGAGGCCGGCGGGCCGGTGGGCTTGCCGAACGACATGCCACAGTCTCACCCCACCGCGGGCGCGATCCTCGTCCACCGCGCAACGCCAGCGGAGACCGGCCGATTGGGTACGATCCGCCGCTGGTGGACACTGATCCCTTCGACCGCGGCGAGGCGTTGCGGCGGCTCGCCGACGAGGAGTTCGATGTCCTGGTCATCGGCGCCGGCGCGACGGGCGCCGGCGTGGCGCTCGACGCCGCCTCGCGGGGGTTGCGCACCGCCCTTGTCGAGCGCGGCGACTTCGCCGCCGGGACGTCGTCGCTGTCGTCGAAGATGATCCACGGCGGCATCCGCTACCTGCAGCAGTTGGAGATCAAGCTCGTCTACCAGTCGCTGACCGAACGCCAGCGCCTGCTCGCCAACGCCCCCCACCTCGTGCGCACGTTGCCGTTCGTCATGCCGATCTACACCAAGGGCGGGTTGATCCCGAAGATGTTCGCCCGGATGTTCGGGTTGGTGCTGTGGTTCTACGACGTGACGGGGGGCTCGCGCATCGGCCACCGCCACCGCCGTCTCGACCGTGACGAGACCGTGGCGCACATGCCGACGCTGCGCACCGAACGCATCCACAGCGGCTACCTGTACTACGACGCCCAGGTCGACGACGCGCGCATGACGATGGCCATCGCCAGGACCGCCGCCACCGACCATGGCGCCGTGGTCGCCAACCACACTCCCGTCGTGGCGCTGAACAAGGACGCCGCCGGCTGGCTCGTCGGGGCGACGGTCGACGCCGGCGGCGGCCACCGCATCGAGGTGCGCGCCGCCGTCGTCGTCAGCGCCGTCGGCGTGTGGATCGATGCCGTCGGCGCACACGACGCGGCGGCGGCGCGCTCCATCCGGCCTGCCCGCGGCGTGCATGTCGTCGTGCCCCGTTCGCTCGTGCGCAACGACGCGTCCATGATCCTGCCCGTTCCCGGCAAACGCAGCACGGTGTTCGCCGTGCCGTGGGGCGAGCACACCTACATCGGGACGACCGACACCGACTACGACGGCGACCTCGACCGCCCGTACTGCACGGCCGCCGACGTCGGCTACCTGCTCGACACCTTCAACGACTCGACGTCGAGCGCCCTCACGGCGGCCGATGTCGTCGGCACGTGGGCCGGGCTGCGACCGCTGCTGTATTCGCAGGACACGAAGACGGCCGACCTGTCGCGGCGCCATCGCGTGACGCGATCGCGAGCGGGCTCGTCACGGTCTCCGGAGGCAAGCTGACGACGTGGCGGCGGATGGCCGAGCACACCGTCGACGAAATGCTGCGCGTGCTCGGTCGAGCCGCACCGTGCGTCACGAAGAAGCTGCGCCTGT
>JALZMG010000351.1 GCA_030858325.1 Actinomycetota bacterium
GCGCAGTGCTCGACGTGCCACGGCTCCGGCGCCCGCCCCGGCACGACGCCGAAACTGTGCCCGCAGTGCGGGGGGCGCGGCGTGATCGACGACAACCAGGGGCTGTTCTCGTTTTCCACGCCGTGCCGGCGTTGCGGCGGCGGCGGAACGGTGATCGAGGACCCCTGCCCGACGTGTCGAGGCGCCGGCGTCGAGAAGCGACCTCGCGAGGTCCAGGCGCGCATCCCCGCCGGTGTCTCCGACGCCCAGACCATCCGCCTCAAGGGTCGTGGCGCTCCCGGCCGCAACGGCGGACCACACGGCGACCTGCTCGTGGCGATCCACGTCGCTCCGCACGCTCGCTTCGGCCGGGCCGGCAACGATCTCACCGTGCGCGTCCCGATCGCCTTCGCCGACGCTGCGCTCGGCGCCGACGTGGCCGTGCCGACCCTCGACGGCTCCGACGTGACGCTGCGCATCAAGGCCGGGACGCAGTCCGGCAGCCGGCACCGCGTGCGGGGCAAAGGCATCGACACCGCCAAGGGCGCCGTGGGCGACCTCATCGTCACCGTCGACGTCGCCGTGCCCACGGCGCTGAATGACGAGCAGCGTCGGGCCATCGAGCTCTTGGCGGCGGCGAGTACGGTGACCGTCAGGGAGCCCGCATGATCCGCCGCACCCAGGCCGTCTACGTCATCTCCGTCGCCGCCGAGCTCGCCGGCATGCACCCCCAGACGTTGCGCATCTACGAGCGACGCGGGCTCGTGCTGCCCGCCCGCACCCGGGGCGGCAACCGCCGTTACAGCGATGCCGACATCGAGGTGCTGCGGCGCATCTCGGAGCTCGCCGAGTCGGGCATGAACCTCGAAGGCATCCGGCGGGTGATGCAACTGGAGGCCGAGAACGAGCAGCTGCGCGCCGAGTTGGCGCAGGCTCGGCGCATCGCCGAACACGCCGCCGCCGACGCCGAGCGACGCCAGCGCCGCGACCTCGTGCCTCTCCGCCAGGCCGTCGCCGTGTTCGGCGAGCGCCCCGGCTTCCTGCGCGACCGGTCGGGCGACGACGGCTGACGACTGCCGGAAACCGGCGCGGCCGGAACGGCATGGCGACTCATCGGCCACGCGCATGTCGGCCGCGGTGGAGGTCGAACAGCTCGTCAAGCACTCTCGCGGTCGGGGCGGCACGGTCGAGGCCGTCCGTGGCGTCGACCTCAACGTGCCGGTGTGGCGACGTCGCTCACGCCTGATTGCGCTGCCGCCGCCATGCAAGCTGCGCTGGCCGCCGATGGCGACGATGACTTCGTGCAGACCTCGTCTTCGAAAGGATCGGAGTCCACGGTCGGCTTCCAAGCCGAAGCACGCGGCGGGCGCGACGTCCTGATGACGCTGTCGATCGACGTGACATCTGACGACACCCGTCCGGGCCTCATGTCCGTGGCCGTCGCTCGTGAGTCGTGGTTCGAGCTCGCCGGCTTCGACGTCATGATGATGCCCCCGCTCGTCATCGATGAGGTCGGGGCGGAGATGGCGGTCGCCGGCTCGATGGGCTGGACGCTGATGTCCTACTGGAACGGGCGAAGGCGCTCGACCCACAGGCGGGCGAGCGCTGGGACGAGTACGGCTTCGATGCCGACGTGCCCGGCGACCTGGAAGCGAACGTGACGCTCGTTGAGGCCGTCGTCGGCGCGCCGGCGACCGACCGGACGGGTGATTCGGTGTGGTTCGACGTCGGCGTCACCGAGTACTGGAGCCTGTACACGTTCGAGGGCGGGAGCGAGGTGTTCGGCTACTACAGCCGTGTGCCCTCCTGAGGGCGATCCGGGCGATCCGGGCGATCCGGGCGATCGCGCCCGCCGACGATGGTGCGGGCGATCAGCGGTACACCGGGGCGGTAGACGAGATGCGTGTAACTGGGCGCGTCGAGCACGACGAGGTCCGCCCGCGAGCCCGGCCCGAGCCAGCCGATGTCAGCACGGCGCAGGGCGCGAGCGCCGCCGAGTGTCGCTGCGGTCAGCGCTTCCGTGGCGGTCATGCGCAGGTCGCGCACGGCCAGTGCGATGACGAACGACATGGATGTCGTGAAGCTCGACCCTGGGTTGCAGTTCGTGGCGAGTGCGACGCCGCCGCCGGCGTCGATCAGCCGGCGGGCGTCCGGATAGGGCTGGCGCGTGGAGAAGTCCGTCGCCGGGAGGAACGTGGCGACGGTGTCCGATCCCGAGAGCGCGTCGATGTCGGCGTCGACGAGGTACGTGCAGTGGTCGGCGGAGGCGCAGCCCAGCTCGACGGCGAGTTGCACACCCGGTCCTGGGCCGAGCTGGTTGGCGTGCAATCGCATCCCCAGCCCCGCCGCGGCGCCGGCCAACAGCACGGCCCGGCACTGGTCGGCGTCGAACGCGCCGACCTCGCAGAACGCGTCGACCCAGCGGGCGTGCGGGGCGCACGCCGTGAGCATCTCGCCGGCGACGAGCGCAACGTACTCGTCGTCGCGCCCGGCGAACTCGGCGGGCACCACGTGGGCGCCGAGGAACGTCGTCTCCGATGTGAGCGCACCGGCGAGGCGCAGCAGTCGGGACTCGTCGGCAACCGTGGCGCCGTAGCCGGACTTGATCTCGACGGTCGTGATGCCGGCCCGGTGCGCCTCGGCCAGCCGGCTCTCGGCAAGCCCGGCGAGTTCGCCGTCGTCGGCGGCGCGCGTGGCGTCGATGGTGGTGGTGATGCCGCCGGCAGCGTACGGCGCACCGGCCATGCGGGCGGCGAACTCGTCGGCGCGATCGCCGGCGAACACGAGGTGCGTGTGGCTGTCCACGAAGCCGGGGATCACACAGCACCCGCCGGCGTCGATGCGTGCGTCCGCGGTCGGAGCGGGCCCGGTGCCGACGGCGGCGACGTGGTCGCCGTCGACGACGACATGGGCGTCGTGCAGCTCGCCGGCGGCGGTGTTCGTGACGAGCAGGCCGATGTCCTCGACGACGGTCGTCGTCACGGCAGCGCTCTCAGCGCGGCGCGCAGCTCGGTGGCGGCGTCGATCGTCGTGTGGTGCCCGTCGGCGACGACGACGCGTCCGCCGACGACGACGTGGCGAACGTCGGCGGCCGTCGCCGCGAACACGACCGTCGCCAGCGCACTCGACTCGTCAGCACCGACCGTGCGCACCGAGTCGAGTCCGACCGTCGTCAGGTCGGCCAACGCGCCGGGAGCGATCACGCCGGCGTCCGGCCATCCCAGGCTGAGATGACCGTTGCGCCCGGCCATCTGCAGCAGGTCCGCCGGCCGGTGGTGACCGCGCTCGCTGGTGCGTAGGCGCTCGTGCAGTTCGACGCCCCTGGCCTCCTCCAGCGCGTCGATGACGGCGTGCGAGTCGGAACCGA
>JALZMG010000378.1 GCA_030858325.1 Actinomycetota bacterium
GTCGACAGACGCGCCGTACGCCCGTGCCCGGCCGCCAGCCGCCTCGATCGCCAGCACCGTCTCGAGGGCGGCGTCCCGATCCCGGCGGTAGTTGACGGCGACGGCAGCTCCCTCCGCGCCAAGACGCTGCGCGATGCCCCGACCGATCCCCCGCCCTCCCCCGCTGACGAGTGCGACACGGTCGTCCAAGTTGGCCATGTGGCAAGGTTGTCCCGTGACCGAAGGAAGTCGCAAAGCGGTCCTCTACGCCTTCTTCGCCAACCTCGGCATCGCCATCGCCAAGATCGTCGGCTTCGTGATCACCGCGTCGGCCGGGCTGCTGGCCGAGGCCGTGCACTCGCTCGCCGACACCGGCAACCAGGCACTGCTGCTGCTCGGCGGCAAACGGGCGCGCAAGGCGGCCGACACGGACCATCCGTTCGGCTACGGCCGGGAGCGCTACTTCTGGGCGTTCGTCGTGGCGCTCGTGCTGTTCTCGATGGGCGGGCTGTTCGCGCTGTACGAGGGCATCTCCAAGATCCGCGATCCGCACGAGGTCGAGAACCTCGGTGTGGCCATCGGCATCCTCGTGTTCGCCATCATCCTCGAGTCGATCTCCCTGCGCACCGCGTACCGGGAGGCGTTGCACCACAAGGCGAAAGACGTGTCGTGGTGGAAGTGGATCCGCACAGCGAAGGAGCCGGAGCTGCCGGTCGTCCTGCTCGAAGACATCGGTGCCGAGACGGGCCTCTTCCTCGCCCTGTTCGGCGTGCTGATGGCCCACTTCACGGACGAGCCCCGCTGGGACGCCCTCGGCTCGATCGCCATCGGTGTGCTGCTCGTCGTCATCGCCGTCCTGCTGGCGATCGAGATGAAGGGTCTCCTGATCGGCGAAGGCGCCTCGGCGGCTGACCACGAACGGATCACGACGAGCATCACATCGGCGGCGTCGGTCCGCGGCATCATCCACATGCGCACGCAGCACCTCGGGCCCGACGAGCTGCTCGTCGCCGTCAAGGTCGACTTCGACCCGTCGCTGTCGATGGACGACTTGGCTGCGGCGATCAACGGCGTCGAGCACGCCGTGCGGACCGCCGTCCCGGCGGCCAGGCTGATCTACGTCGAACCCGACATCTTGCGGACCCAGCCGGCCTGATGAGCCGCCGCCTGCGAGGCATCCTCTGCGTCCTCGGCGGTGTCCTCACGTTCTCCAGCAGCTCGTCGATCGTCAAGTGGGCCGACACGCCCGGCTCGGCGATCGCGTTCTGGCGGTTGCTGCTGTCGGTGATCCTGGTGGTGGATCGTGCTGTCGGTCGCCCGCATCTGGCGCGGCCGGCCATTCCCAAGCGCGGCGACGTGGCGGGCGATGATGCTGCCCGGCATCTGCTTCGGGCTGAACATCACGTTGTTCTTCACGGCGATCACGCGCACGAGCATCGCCCACGCCGAGTTCATCACCGCGCTCAGCCCGCTGCTGCTCGTGCCGGCCGGCGCCTTGCTCTTCCACGAGCACATCGATCACCGGGCGCTGGCCTGGGGCGTCGTCACTGCGGGCGGTCTGGCCATCGTCGTGTTCTCCGGCGGCGGCCAGGGCGGGGCGAGCCTGAGCGGCGACCTGCTCGTGCTCTGTGTCGTCGTGATGTGGGTCGCCTACCTGCTGACGGGGCGGCGAGCACGGGCGACCGTCGACGTCACGGACTTCATGGCGACGGTGATGCCGATCGGCTTCGTCGTCGCCGCGCCTGGCTCTCGTCATCTCCGGCGATGCCGTCTGGAACATGTCGAGCAGGGGCTGGGCCTCCGCCGCGCTGTTGTCCGTACTGACAGGGATGCTCGCCCACGGCCTGGTCGCCGCAGCCCAGCGCGACGTCGACGTCGGCACGATCAGCATCCTCCAGGTGTCCCAGCCGGCCCTTGCCGTGTGCTGGGCGTACGTGCTCATCGACGAGGAGATCCGCCTGGCGCAGGTGCCCGGCATGGTGCTCGTCATCCTCGGCCTCATCGCGTTCACGATCGTCAGCCAGCGTGGCGCGAGCCGGCGGGCCGCAGCTGATGCCGGAGCCGGCGCCGAGGCCGTGCCAGCG
>JALZMG010000383.1 GCA_030858325.1 Actinomycetota bacterium
CACCTGGACCGTCCAGCCGGGCGGCGCGATCGACGAGGCCGGCCAGGTCGTCGTGTTCTGGTTCCTCGCGGTTGTCCGGATCGGTGAGCACGAAGCGGAACGCCTCGGTGCCCTGGTACACGTCGGCGACACCAGGGGCCGTCAGCCGGATCGCGAGCAGCGCCAGCGAGCGGGCCCGGCCGTCGCGATCGAGGGCAGCTGCCAGGTCGGCGTGGGGCGGCCAGGCGACGACCGTCGCGGCCAGCTCCTGCAACGCCATCTCGTAGTCGTCGTCCGGGTCGGCCCACGACGTGCGCACGGAGGCCTCGCGCGCGGCCTTGACGAGGAAGGCGTGGAGCCGCTCGACGGAGATCGGCCCGGCCGTGACAGCAGTCTGCAACGCCAGCCACTGTGTCGCCGCGTCGACGTGACCCTCACCCCCGCCCACTTCATTGGCCGCCGCCTCGACGGCCCAGGTGTCGACCAGCTGCGACCACTCGTGCGCGTGGGCAGGGAGGCTCAGCCCGCGGGCGCGCACGTCCTCGGAACGCTTCGTGTCATGCGTCGTCCCGGCGAGCATCGTCGCCGGCCACCGCTCCTGCATCGCGCCGTGCCACGCGTGTAGCGCAGCGACCGGGTCGTCCTCCTGCGGACTCGGATCACCGCCGACCTCGCACAGCACCGTCAGCGGCATGAAGCGGAAGAACGCTCGGTCCTCGACACCTTTGGCCGTCGCCGGGCCCGTCAGCTGCTGCCAGCGGACGCGCAGCTCCTCGTCGCCGACGGTGATGGCGGCGACGAGCTGATCAAGCGTCTCCGCCAGCTCCGGACGCCCGGCCACGGCCGCCGTGTACGCGTGGCGGAGCGCCTCGGCGCCGGCTGCGTCGAGCGGCAGGTACGTGCGATAGCGACCCATGTGCACGCTGAGCTCCATCACGGCGGCCCCGACGTGGCCGTCCACGCCCGCGGCCGTGGCGGCGCGCGCGACTCGTTCGACGTCTGGCCGCAACCCACCGGCCAGCGCTTCGCGCCGAGCATGTAGCTCCCACTCGTGGTACGGACGGTCGTCGCCGGTCACGTCGGCCCAGCGCTCGGCGAGTTCGGCGAAGCCGGCCCGATCGAGCATGGCGTGCTCGACGACGCGTGCGTGCTCGTACCCGGTCGTCCCGTCGACGGGCCAGTGGAGCGGCAGCGTCTCACCGGGCGCCAGGATCTTCTCGACGAGCAGCCAGCGGTCGCCGATCACGTCGCGCAGGCAGGACAGGTAGCCAGCCGGATCGGCCAGCCCGTCGACGTGGTCGACGCGGGCGCCGGCGTAGCCCGGATGGTCGGCCAACAATCGTGGCACGGTGTCGACCTCACCAGCGACGGCCCGGTCGTCCACGCACACGGCGACGAGGTCGTCGATCGTGAAGAACCGGCGCACATTGCGGGCCGGGTCCCGCCAGTGCTGCAGACGGTAGTGCTGGGCAGCGATGGCGTCGGCCACGGGAAGCGACTCGGTGCCTGCGGCGAGAGGAAAGCGCTGCGGCCCGACGCGCAGCTCGGCGGAGGCGCCCGTCGTGCCGTCGCCGGGAACGATCCGCACGTCATCGCCTGCCAGCACCTTCTCCAGCGTGCTCGCCAGCACGGGCAGCAGCACGCGCCCGTCGGCGGCGGCCCATTCGACGTCGAACCACGCCGCCGCCGGCGAGCCCGGACCGTCGCGCAGCAGCGCCCACCAACGGGGGTTCAGCTCCGGCCGGCCGACGGCGACGTGGTTGGGCACGTGGTCGACGATCGCCGCCATCTCCCGATCGGCGAGCGCGTCGAGCAGCGCCACCAGGCCGTCCAGCCCGCCCAGCTCGTCGTTGACCTTGGTGTGATCGACCACGTCGTAGCCGTGTGTGCTGCCCGGCATCGCCGCCGTCACCGGCGACAGGTAGAGGTGGCTGATCCCCAGGGCCTGCAGGCGGTCGAGGTGACCGGTCACGGCGGCGAAACCGGTGGCCGGCGTCAGCTGGACGCGGTAGGTGCCGACGATCGGGACGTCACGCACCACCGAGACAGTGTGCCCGGATGCGCAGTGGCCGCCTCAGGTCACCTCATCGCGAGGTCACGCGATCGAGCCAGGCGACGAGGTTTGCCGTGACCTCGTCCCGATTCGTCTCGTTGAACATCTCGTGGCGGCCGCCGGCATAGAGGTCGACGCTGACGTCGTGGACGCCCGCCTTCGTGTAACGATCGGCGACGAGCTGCACCAGCGGGCCGCCACCGGCGAGCGGGTCGGCGTCACCGGACAGCAGATAGATCGGCAGGTCGTCGCGGATCGCCGCCAGGCGATCCTCGTCGGCGAGCGACCCCACGTCGGCGAGCATGCTCGCCGTCGACGTTGGGTTGGTGCCGAACCCGCACTGGGCATCAGCGATGTACTTGTCGACCTCGTCGGCGTCACGGCTCAACCACTCGTATTCGGTGCGCGCCGGCTCGAACGGCGCGTTGAACGCGCTGAGGTCGATCTCCGCATTGGGGTCGATGCCCGGCGCGATGACGTCGAGCGCCGTCGTCCCGGACAGCACGGCCCCGTCGAGGTCGGCGCTGTGGTCGAGCACGTACTGCTGCAGCCCGAACGACCCCATGCTGTGGCCGAGCGCGACGACGGGGATGCCGGGATGCTCCTCGCGGGCACGAGCCGTGACGGCGCCGATATCGCCGACGAGGCCGCGCCAGCCGCCGGCGCCCAGATCCCCGTGGCGATCGGGCGAGCCGGCCGTGCCGCCGTGGCCGCGCTGGTCGTACCCGTAGACGACGTAGCCGGCATCGACCAGCGCCTCGGCGAGGCGCTTGTAGCGGCCAACGTGCTCGCCCATCCCGTGGCTGACGACGACGATCGCCTTGGGGTCGCCGTCGCCCGACCACCGGTGCGCCGCCAGCTCGATGTCGTCGGTGGCCGGAAGCGTGAAGCTGGTCTCGTCCATGCGCCCAGGTTTGCAGATCGGCAGCGACCCCGACGCCGGCCGCGGCGACGGCCATACTGCTCGGCGTCGCCATGGACCGTCTCCTCATCCTGTGCACCGGAAACGCCACCCGCTCGGTGATCGCCGGGGCCGTGTTGCGCAACCACCTGCCGGACGTGCACATCGCCACGGCCGGCACGCTGTCGATCGACGGCCTGCCGATGAGCTGGCGGACGCGGGCCGGTTTCGAGTCAGTCGGCATGACGGCGCCTGACCATCGCAGTCGCCAGGTCCAGGCCGCGGACCTCGACGCGGCCACATTGATCATCGGGCTGGCCCCAGAGCACGTCGAGTGGGTGCGCCGCGAGCACCCGTCGGCGGCGCCACGCACCGCGACCTTGCACCGGCTGGCGCGCAAGCTCGCTGCCGACGAACGCCCGCTCGCCGCACGCATCGCCGCACTCGACCTGGCGGCGGCGGAGCTGGCGCCGTGGGAAGAGGTCGTCGACCCAGGCGGCGGCGAGGTCGAGGCGTTCACGGCCTGTGCTCGCGAAGTCGTCGACCTCGTCGACGACGTGGCCGCACGGCTGCGCTGACGCCGGCCGCCGCAAGCTCGTTCCTCTCATCGGGCCTTCTGGTCGCGGAGGTTCCCCGACTCGAGAACGTGCGCGCCCAGATCCAGGTTTGAGTACTCACAGCCCAGATCGGCCTGGGCGCGACGCTTCGACGGCACGGAGTGACGGCGCCCCGAGCGGTACCGTTGGTCGCCGAGCTTGCGTGAGGAGGACGTCATGGCCGTGACCTTGAACCACACGATCGTCACCAGTCGCGACAAGGAGGAGTCGGCGCGGTTCCTGAGCGAGGTGCTCGGCCTGCCGGCACCGATCCCCTACGGGCCGTTCCTCGAGGTCGAGTCCGACAACGGCGTGCTGCTGGCGTTCATCGACGCCGACCCTGACGACGAGATCACGTCGCAGCACTACGCGTTCCTGATCGGCGAGGACGACTTCGACGCCATCTTCGGGCGGGTCACCGAGCGTGGTCTCGACTACTTCGCCGACCCTGCCGGCTGCCAGCGCGGCGAGATCAACCACGGCGACGGCGGTCGCGGCTTCTACTTCGCCGACCCCACCGGCCATTGGCTGGAGGTCCTCACCCGGCCCTACGGCAGCGCCTCGACCTGACCGCTCCCGCAGGGGCCCTCCCCCGTGTGAACCTTGACACCCCGCGCGTAGGTTGACCGGGTGCCGGTGCCAGGACCAGCTGCGTTCGGTCGCGGCGTCGTCGTCAGCAGCGGCGCCGCGCCGCCCGCGCCGTGGTCGGACGCGCCCGTCGTCACCATCGACGACGACGTGCTGGCCGATCCGGCGGCGACCGTCGTCACGTTGCACGACGCGTGGGCCCGGCGCCAACCGATCGTCGTGGCCCTCGGTGTCGACCCCGCCCGCTTCCGCCACCCGGAGTCGATCGACACCGAGCCGTGGCGCCTCGCTCCGGACGCCGAGCCATGGTCCGACCGTCTCCACTTCCTCGTGTGGGCCAACACCTACGACGCCCGCGCCGGCGAGCCGACGTGGTGGTGGGGGGTCAAGGCGGCGCGCGTCGCCGACGGGGCGACGGCGAGGGTGGACGGCGTCGCCGACATCACACTGCCGGGCGGTGCACCGGCCTGGATCGACGGCGGTCCGCGCCGGCCGTGGTCGCCGGACGACACCGACGGGGCCGAGGTCGTGCACAGCGAGTCGGTCGAGGCCGGCACCCTGGCCACGGTCCCCGCGCCAGTCGAACCGAGCGCGCCGCTGGCAGTCGACCAGCTCGCCGCCGTCGGCCACATGGCCGGGCCGTCGCGCGTCATCGCTCCCGCCGGCTCGGGCAAGACGCGCGTGCTGACCGAGCGCCTTCGTCACCTCCACCGTGATCGCGGCTACGAGCCGGCGGGCGTCCTCGCCGTGGCCTACAACAAGCAGGCCCAGCTGGAGATGCAGGCGCGCACGACCGACTTCCGCCCTCGCGTGCGCACGCTGAACTCGCTCGGGCTGTGGGTGCTCGCCGAGCATCGCCGCCGCTCGCCACCCGTCGTCAACGAGCGCGACGTGCGCGACCTCGTCGAGTCGCTGATGCCCGGCGGGCGACCACGCCGCTCCAACACCGATCCGATCGGCCCGTACGTCGAGTCGCTGTCGCTGATCCGCCTCGGCCTCGTCGACCCCGACGTCGTCGAGGCGATGCGCGACGACGTTCCCGGGCTGGCGGCGATGTTCCCCGAGTACCGGCGGCGCCTCGCCGACCGTGGCGTCGTCGACTTCGACGAGCAGATCTACTCGGCCGTCGAGACGCTGCTGCGCGACGGCCCGTTCCGGCGCTCCATGCAGTCGACGTGCCGCCATCTGCTGGTCGACGAGTTCCAGGACCTCACCCCGGCGCACGTGCTGATGCTGCGGCTCCTTGCGCTGCCGGCGCTCGACGTGTTCGGTGTGGGCGACGACGACCAGTGCATCTACGGCCATGCCGGCGCCGACCCGGCGTTCCTGATCGACTACGCCGGCCTCTTCCCCGGCGCCGTCGCGCACCCGCTGAACGTCAACTACCGCTGCCCGGTCGAGGTCGTCGACGGTGCCCGCACACTGCTCGGCTACAACCATCGACGCGTCGCCAAGGCGATCACCGCCGGCCCGGACAATGACACGATGGCCGGCACGCTGCGCCTCGTCGAGCACGCTTCCGACGCCGCGGCGACGGCCGCCGTCGACGTCGTCAGCGCATGGCTCGCCGAGCCCGGCGTCGAGCCGGTGTCGATCGCCCTGCTCGCCCGCGTCAACTCGTTGCTCCTCGCACCTCACGTCGCGCTGCATGTCGCCGGCATCCCGGTCTCGTCGGTCTTGCGACCAGACGTCTTGGAGCGCACGGGCATGCGCGCCGCGCTCGCCTACCTGCGCATCGCCGCCTCCGGCGACGCGATGGCGTCCGGCGACATCGTGGAGATCCTGCGCCGGCCGACCCGTGGGCTGCCGCAGTGGTTCCCGGAGCGACTGCACCGCAGGGCCCGGTGGAGCGTGCGGCAGTTGCGCGCCGTCGCCGAGCAGATCTCCGGCAAGGACGGATACAAGGTCGACCACCTCGCCGACGACCTGCACGTCGTCACCGACGCCGGTCGCGCCGGCACGACGCGCGACGTCCTGGAGACGGTCCGCGACGACGTCGGGCTGGGTTCGGCGATGAGCATGCTCGAC